>JBOGKI010000176.1:0-8289 GCA_050745605.1 Terriglobia bacterium
GGTGGAGGCTTCCGTCGTTCCCACCAGCGATAGATGACTGTCCAGCACCGTGCGAACGCCGTGCGGATAACGGAGGCGCACCCGCTTTCCCTCAAGCTGGACGTTGAATTGAAGATTGGGGCTGTAAATCACCGAACCTTGAGCCGAGACCTCGCCGCCGCCCATGGTTCCGGCAAATTGCCGGATCTCGACGCGATTGTTCTCCACGGCGAATTCGCCATTCAGCTTTTCAATCCCCACGGGCGCATCGGGCGCCTGAAAAGCCGCATTCAGGATTCGCACATCGGCTCCAAGTTTGGGGTGGGACCGGCTCCCTTGAGCGTGAATATTCAATGCGAGTTGACCCGAACTATCCCATTCGGGATACAAAAGTTGAATCACGGCAAGGTTCACAGTGCCGCTCACGGAAGCGTTCATGGATCCCGGCCCGCGCATGGGAACTGTTCCTTGCAGGCGCAAGTCCGTCCCGGAGCCCTTGAGTTCAGCCGGTTGCAGAGTGAGAGTTGCGTTCCGATAGTCAGCGCGCAGGGTGGCGCGGTTCGCAAGCTGGATGGATTGGTACCCCGCCTTGAGCGTGGGAACTTCGACTTGAGCTACGATACGCCCTGGATACTTCAAAGGACCGTGCAAGGCGGCGTGAATTTCGGTCTGAATGCGCAGATTGCCTGCCTCCCCGGGCAGATACCGCGCTAAAAGCACGCCGGGCGCAGTGCCTCGCGCCTCCAGCTTCGCGGTGACATCGTAGTCAACCTTCAGATCGACGTCCCCGGTGGCCTTCACGGACAGATCACCTTGCTCGCAGTCCAAGGTGACGCTGGCGCGCTGCTTCGCCAGGTGGAGATGGGCCTTGATCGCCCCAATTCGCTGCTGGCGGAATTGGAGCATCGGAATTTGGACTGAAGCATCCAGTTGTGGCGATCTAAACGTGCCGCTACCTTGGGCGGCGACGGTGAGAGAACCGCTCAGCCCCAGCCCGCGAGAACGAACCGCCGCAAGCTGGCTGAGGCGCAGGTTGCTTGCCTCGAGCTGACCTTCATAACCTTCCGTGTGCGGATCATAGTTCAAATTTGCTGAGGCGCTGCCCGCCGGGGTCAGGATTCGCAGCGTCGAATGTATCGTATTGCCCCCCCCTTGGAATCGGACCGAAAAGCTCTCGACGGGTTGATTGAAGAACCGGGCTTTGGTGATCTGGACGCTTCCCTGGCCGGCCGGGCTGCTTGGCGATCCGTGAACAGCAACCTGGGCGTTGACCAGACCCGTCACCGGGTATTGCAGATGGGCGAGCCGTTCGAGATCCTCAAGAGGCATGCGGTTGACTTCCGCCTGAATCCTGGCGGGACTTGCAGCCGAATAGGACCAGTCCCTCAAACCGGCGGCAACATTGAAGCGGATGCTGCCATTTCCGGTGGTCTCGAGATCGCCCTGGGAAAGCTTTAATTGAGAGCAGGCGAGCACGATGTACGAACGCGCAACGCGGACGCGCTCTTCGCGGAACTGGAGATTACGCGCCGCAATTTGACCGGTGAACCGCGGATCTTTCACCGAACCCAGGACCTGCCCGGCAAAGGATGCGGAGCCCTTAAGACCTAGCAGTGGCGGCGGCGAAGCGCCCGAATGCGGCGCGCCGGTTCTGCGCATCCCCAGAGCGAGAACATCAACTTCGTGCAGATCATCGGTGCTGGCGTTCACGTTCAACCGGGATTTGCCACCAAGCGTTCCGTTGACCTGGACGTTGAGGTGAGGCGTTCTCAAGTAACTCTGGGTGAGCGACAGAACGTTCCGACTGGCATCGTAGCTAACGTGAAAAACACCGTTTACAGGAATCTTCATTGCCGCAGCCTGGTCTGGCGTGGTCGCTGATGTTGCAGTATTCGCTCTGATGGTGATGTCAGAATGGATTTTGGCACGGTTGATATGACCGTGCCACGTCGCCAGCAGTTGGCCGTCAGCCCGGCCCTGAAGGGGTACGTCCTTCAGCGGCTTGGAAGAGAGCGCGGCGTTGACCGCAGTTAGCGAGACATCGTGAAATGAACCCAGCATCCGGAAGTCTGGCGAATTTGCGAGGTTCTCGATGGTCATGTCGGCCCTTACGTTTCCGCCTAGCAGCTCAGCTTCGAGACCTCTGATCCTCAAATTGCCCTGCTCAAGCTGATACCGGGCCCGCAGCTCGCGGAGCGCAGAATGAGCTTGTGGAATGCTTACATCTAATCGTGAGCTGTTCAATTGCCCATCAAGGGCAAGACTTCGCAAAAACGGCTGGCCTGGCGCCCGCTGATAATGGAGAGAACCGCCGACGATCATCTCGCCAATGGGCAACTGCGGATTCTTAAGAATGTCTTGCAATTGGCGGTCTGAGATATTCATTCGGTAGGTCCCGCGGATGGAGGGATTGCTGTAGTCTGTGAGGTGCGCCTGCGCGGAAATCCGGGATGCGCCGGAAACTACGACCAGATGGTCCACCGTCAACCCGGAAGGAGCGGCGCTGAACGTCGTCTCAAGGTGGTGCTGCAATGGATTGAAATGGGCAAAACGGACAATGCCCTCCTTGTAACTGATCGTGCCGCGGTAGGTAGTCTTCAAGCCATCGAAAGCGAGTTGCGTTTGCAAATGCCGGCACGAAGCATCGAGCGGTAATCGAACGTCCTGATAGTAAACCTCTCCGTGATTGATCTGGACCCGTCCCACCGCCAGATTGAATACGTTGACCGGCTGGCTGGGCTCCTTGGAGTTCCTGGGTGCGGGGATGTTGGTTTTGCCTTGTTCATCGACCGTGAGATGGACTACGGGGTGATCGAGAGTGACGTAGTTCAGCCGGACTTTGTGGCCGAGTACGGAGATGATCTTCAGGCCAACCGCCACGTGATCCGCCGTGAACAATGGCTGAGCAGGGTTCTTTTCGACGCCATCCAGGGTGAGCCGGTAGAGGTCGGCGCGCAAACCGGACCAACGGAACCTAAAATCACCAATGGTTACGCGGCTTCCAGTTGCTCGCTCCGCCTTCTGGTCCATCTTCGCCAGCAAGTAACGATGAAAGGACCGACTGCGAAGCAGCAGTGAGGCCGCAATAACAAAGACAGCCAGCAGGATTACAATCGCCACTGAGAGCCGCTTAATGGCTTTCTTCCAGTTCACCGAGCCTCACCTGCTCTTCCTCGGTCCACGTCGATTACTACGAATATCCTCACCCGCATCATCGCTCACCCTCTTCAAAACGCTTGGCCGAGGGTGACGAAGAACTGGGTGGCCTTGATGCCAGGGACAGGGTGCAAGTTTCGCCCGATATCGATCCGAACCGGTCCCACGGGTGTGTCATACCTCAGACCGAATCCCACATTGTTCGTGTACTCTTTGAAAAAGTTATTGATCACAAGATGGTCATACACATTGCCGCCGTCATAGAAGATGACACCTCCAAGCCCCTTCTTGATCGGAAGGGGGAAACGCCCTTCCTCGTTCAAGATGAAGAGCTCATTACCTCCGACCGGTACAAGAATATTCACACACGTGGAGGGATTGTTATTGTCGATACAAGCGCGCACGGTGCGTTGCGGCCCGGCGCCAAATGTGGGAAAACCTCGTAGGCTGTCTGCGCCGCCGGTGAAGAACCTTTCGCTAAGAGGGATTTCACCGCCGCTGAAAGGCTTGGCCACGCCCGCGCGGACGTCGGTCGCCCAAACCAGCCAGGGCCGAACTTCCCGGTAAAAGGCGGTCTGGCCCAGAAAGCGGCTGAAGTCGGCGCTGGACCCAATAATTTTCGGATTGATGTCAAAATCGAAAGTCTGATAGATGCCACGATGAGCGTCCAGCGGATTATTCCGCGTGTCATGAATGTAGGTCGCGGAGAGCGTTGACAAGCGAATGGAGCGGTCTTGGGGCAGCACCAAGCCGGGAATGAGAAGGTTGGTGAGAGTGGTTCGCTGGAAGCTGTAGCGCAGGAGCAGAGTTTTGGTCCGGGCGCGATCCAGCGGCCGCTGGAGCTGAAACGAGGCCTGCCCCAGGCGTGCCGTGAAGAGCGGGTTCTCGCTGGTTCGTTCGGCGGAGGCGCTGAAGAGTGAGCTCCAATTCAGGCCGCGAAAGTGTGGATCGGAATAGGTGAAAGTTCCGCGTTGATCAAGCCTTGAAACCAACGCCGATACCGCCGCGGTTTCGCCGAGGCCACGCAGATTGCGCCGCGTATATGCGATCGATCCGCGGGGGCTGACGAAGCTTTTCTGTGTCACGCGAAAGCTGTTGGGCAGCCCCACCGGCGGAAGGCCCGGCAGCGCCACGGTGCCCGCCGGCAGATTTCCGGTTCGGGGTTGCACTTCGAATCCGATTCCATAGCTCAAGCTATTCCGTTTCGCCTCATGCACCTTCACGAGAACCTTTTCGTGGGACTGATTCGTAATCGGCCGCCGCGGCTGGATACTGGCCCAATCAAAAATGTTGAGCTCATCCAGGCGGCTCTCAGACTCCAAAAGTCTGCCTTCGCTCAGCGGCGCTCCAGCGTGCAGATCCGCAGTGCGCGCGATAAACGCTTCTCGTGTCTGCTGCTGTCCCATAAGCAGTACCGATTGGATGAACGCCCGCGGCCCTTCCTGAATGGCATACGTCACATCGACCTGGTGTGGATGGCCTTTCAGGCGACGGACCGTTGCCTTGAAAGTTGCATCGGCATAGCCCAAATTCAAGTAAGTAGACATCATCTGGTCCCGGTCCTGATTCAGCAAACGCTGCGAATAGGGTTTCCCTGGCTTCAAATTCAACCCTTGTGGGGCGAGTTTGCTGAGGGGTTGCGTCTTGTTGCCAGCGACGTCGAGCGCCGCGACCATGGTCTGCGGCCCTTCATTGATCCGCAGGGTGACCGACACTTGGGGCTCGCGGTCAATCACCTGAGGCCTAATCTTGACGTCTTCAAATCCTGCCTGCCGGTAATAATTCGATAGGTTCTTGATGCTTTGATCGAGGAGGGCGTTGCTGAACCTTCCTCGTGAGAAGAAGCGCGCCTTCTTGATGGTTACCAGAGCCAGCAAGTCGTCATCTGAAAAATGCTTGTTGCCCTGGATGGCGAGTCCCACCACTCGATGGCGACGGCCTTTCGTGATCTGGTAAACAAGAGAAATGTTCGAAGGTTCATTTTGAATCTTCGGCTCCACTTTAACATCGAAGAAGCCTTTCGACTGAAAATAGGAAGCCAGATTGCGCTCGCCCTCTTCCACCAGGTCCTGATCGAATGAGTCTTCTTCGTAGATCGGCATCAATTTGCGCAGGGTTCTTTTCCAGACTCTCGCGCCGGACAAACGCACCGAGATCTTTGAGCCGGGATCTACTTGAAATGTCAAATCCGCTCGATTCGTTTCGGGATTGTAGCGGACCGGCTGGAGATGAATTTGAGCCGCAAGCTGGTTCTGTTTCCCGAGTTCCTCGTGAAGAAAACCGAAGGCCGCCTCAATTTTTTTCCGGCTGTAGGGCTTCCCGGGTTTCAAAGAGGCGCCCTTCAGCACAGCCCACCAGGAGCGAAGCGCCCGTTCCAACTGGCGCGATTCCCGGGCGGGAGGTCCGATGACCGTCACGCGTCCGAACTTCGCCGGTGGGTGGAGAGTGACGTGAAATGCGAGGTTGGCCAATTGGTTCGTCCGGTCCAGTTTAGTCTCCAACTGCACGTGCGCCGTGAACCGCCCGTTCTGCTGAAAGAAATGCTCGAGAGCGGGGACGGCCTGTTGGGCGCGGCCTGGTTCGTAGGGCTCCTCTGTCGGATAGTTCACCACCTGGAGCAACCGCGGATAACTGAAGGCTTTTGTGGCGCCCGGGAAGGAGATCAGGCCGACGTAAAACGCCGGTTGCAGGATAAACGTCACGCCAAGGCCGTTTGGCTGGGCTGTTATCTGGGTGGCGACTTTGCCGAACTGACCCGTGTTTTTCAAAGCGGCGATACTCGCCTGAATCTTTTGGCTGGAATATGGCTGCCCTGCTTTTTGAAGGATGAGCGCGCGAACGGCATCCAGGTTCATGGCGGGTTGGGCTGTCAAGTCCACGGAGGCAACCCTTTGACCTTCGTAGGAAACCTCCGGTGCTGGCTGCTGGGCGGCAAGCCGGGGTGGGAGTAGCCAAAGGGAGAACAAGGCGGAGAGTATGATCGAGGTTCGAACTGCGATTCTCGCCTTAGAGGGCATCCTGCCGGCGTGATTTGCCGGGCCCTGTCCGCGCTGGGCTGGATCCGAAAAATGCCGGCGGAGGCTCGCGTTTGTCACCGCGGCCGCCGCGGTGTACTTAATCGAACAGAATCCTGAAAACCATTGCATGACGATCAGTCCGTGGCGGCTGGACCCGAAGCACTCTTCGCGCCCGATTTCAACCAACCGTAGCCTTGGGTATGAATTTTAAGCAACTCGCAATTGATCTCAGCTTCGATCAAAATGACTGCGCTAACAATGTAAATCCACACCATCAGGACCATGAACGCTGCCAGCGCGCCGTACATGGCATTGTAGGAGCTGATGTCGCGCACATACCAATTGAAGACCACGCTCCCTGGAATCCATGCGATGATGGGCAGGGCAGCGCCCGGCGTGATCCACTGCCAGGGCCGTTTCAAGTCTGGCAGTAAATTTTCCACAAGAGCCAAACCGATAATCAGCAGTATCAGCGAGCCGATCCAGCGGCCGACCTGCCAAATCTCCGACAACGATGATATGGGACCGGTGTGGGATGTGACCCACGCCGCGAACAGGCGGCCCGCGGTCAGAAGCCCGAAGGACCCCAGGAACAGGAAACACAGTACAAAGAGCATGCCGGGCGCCAACAGGATCCGCTTCCAAAGTTTGCGCGTTTCCTTGACCTCGTAAGCGATATTCATCGAGCTCATCAGACATAACACGCCACCCGTGGCCGCCCAGATGGCACTGACCAGGCCCAATGAAAAGAACTTTTCCCGCCCGCGGGTCAGACTGGCCACCGTCTGAAAAACGAGCGCCTGGGACGTCTGAGGAAGATAAAGGGTGATCCATTTTAGAACGTGGTCCCACAGGGTTGTCGAAGGCAGAGTTCCAACCAGAGCTGCGAGAAGAATAAAAAATGGAAACAGAGCCAGCGCAAAAAAGAATGACATCTGGGCTGCCAATCCCAGAATATTGTCATCGCCGAGATCATGCCAGACTCGGCGACAGACCTCGGCAATCAAGTTCCAAAGAGCGGCTCTCCTCCGGCGGGTGATAAGTCGTCCTCCTTCGAAGGCGGCGAAGGCCGCGCGTGATGGCACGGCTAAAGCGATTAACGTGTCGACTTCTCTTATCGTGCCCTTCGGGGTCTCTCGCTTTCATGTGAGTAGTGTTCCGTCTAAACACTTTGAAAACCGCGGCTCTTCCCCATAGGGTTTTGATGCAAGCCTTGGCGCGGCGGGGTCTTTTTCTTATCCGATCCACATCGCAGACGGCGCAGGGTCGCCTCGCACCTCCAGGGAAGCGGCGTTAAGGCGGGCTAAAGGGACGGCAGTCAGCGCTTCAACTCCACAGCCGGTCGTCCCAGGACTCCTTTTCGTTCCACTCCGTGGTGGGCTCAAAATAGCCGGTACCGGGTTTCAGGTGCTGCCTCACCACGTCATCGTTGAGCGTCACGCCGAGGCCGGGCCTGTCCGGAACGTTGATGTAACCCTTGTTGATGACGGGTTTGTCGATTCCTTCCACCAGCTCTTGCCACCAGGGCACATCCAGGGAGTGATTTTCCAGCGCCAGGAAATTCCGCGTGGCCGCGGCGCAGTGAACGCTCGCCATGCAACTCACGGGCGTGCCCGCCATATGCATCGCCATGGGCACTCCGTATTTAAAGGCCATATCACCAATCCTGTGGGTCCGCAGGATTCCCCCGGACGTGGCGAGATCAGGATGAATCTTGCTCACGGCATGGTTCTTGCACAGCGCCTCGAAATCCTCTTCGCAGTAGATGTCTTCGCCGGTGAGCGTCGGGGTGGGACTCTCCTCCGTGATGCGTTTCAAGAGGTCGGTGTAATACCAGGGAATCACGTCCTCGATCCAGGAAAGGTTGTATTTCTCGTAGGCGCGACCCAGCCGGATGCAGGATTTCACGCCGACATGGCCAAGATGGTCCATGGAGAGCGGAATTTCCATGCCCACCGCTTCGCGCACCGCTGCTACGTATTCGCAAAGCTTGTCGATGCCCTTATCCGTCACTTCCATTGCCAGAAACGGATGGGGCTGAAAATTCTCCTCCCATTTGCTCAGACCTGTGGGGCGTGTCACGGTGCCGGGGATATCCTGAATCAGATTAATTCCCAGGTCCATTTTGAGCCAGGTC
>JBOGKI010000177.1:0-8241 GCA_050745605.1 Terriglobia bacterium
ATGTCACCATCATCGTGGTGCCCTCGATGAGCACGCTGACGGGCCATGCCGCTCTTGCCAAGCCGCAACCGCCATCGCTCCTGCTGATCGGTGACCCGGTCAGTGCGGACGCGAACCGCTTTCCCTATCTTGTCAATGCTCGGTCTGAAATCGAAAAGATCCAGGCGCAATTTCCATCCGGTCGCACCGTATCGCTCACCGGCGTTTCTGCCGAACCCGGTGCTTACGCCGCGGCGCGTCCCGAACGCTTCTCCTTCATCCACTTTGCGGCCCACGCCACGGCAAACTCACAAGACCCGCTGGATTCTGCGATCATACTTTCTCCGCACCAGGAGAATTTCAAGCTTTATGCGAGGGATGTCACTCACCTGCCGATTCGCGCTGAATTAGTGACTCTATCGGCCTGCCGCAGCGCGGGAGCGCGCGCCTACGCGGGAGAGGGCTTGGTGGGGTTTGCCTGGGCGTTCCTGCGGGCTGGCGCGCGCGATGTCATCGCCGGCCTGTGGGAGGTGGATGACCGTTCCACCGGGCAACTGATGACCCGTCTTTATGCGAGTCTCCGCCGTGGTTCCAGCCCTGCGGCCGCATTGCGCGACGCGCAACTGGAGATGCTCAAATCCAACAGCGTTTTTCACAAGCCCTACTACTGGGCTCCATTCGAGGTTTTCGCCCATTCGCTCTCCACTCAGACCCGAGCGTCCAACGCTACCCGTCCGCGCATTCCTTCTGCTCGCGAATCCAGATGTTGCGGGAGCACACCGGAGGTCCATCGTCAAGCAGCCGGGGCAGCGCCGTGACGGCGTCGGGCCGATCCGACCGACGCATCTTGGGTTTATCCCACGATCTTGGAACGGCGCCGTGAGGCCGCATCTAGGACTGCTGCAAATTCTCATTTTGTTATCGATAACGATTGAGTAAGATAGAGGCGTGCTTTTCTATTCCTTTGGTGTTGCCTCGGGTTGCCGGGCTTTCACCGAACTTCCTTGATTTCGCAAGAATCTTTGAAGAAGAGGGGAAGAGGCGGGGACGATGTTCAGGCTCGATGCGGACAAGAAAGTCCACTTCTGCGATGGCGTCACGCGGCGTGACTTTCTCCATGCCGGCGCGCTGGGGATGCTGGGCCTTACCTTGCCCCAGTTCATGGACCTGAAAGCCATGGGCGCGGTGAACCGCGCGAAGGACATCAACTGCATTCAGTTGATGCTGGTGGGCGGCCCCAGCCAGCTTGACACCTGGGATATGAAGCCGGAAGCCCCAGCATCCATTCGTGGCCCGTACAAGCCGATCGCGACGAACGTCAGCGGTATTCAGATTTCGGAAATATTTCCGCGCATGGCCCACCATGCGGACAAATTCGCCCTGCTCCGTTCTGTCTATCACACCGCCGCGGCGGTCCATGACACGGGCTGCCAGATGATGCAGACAGGGCGGCTTTTCCGCGGAGGGCTGGAGTCGCCCAATTACGGTAGCGTTCTGAGCAAGGAGGAAGGTCCCAAAGGCGCTATTCCGGCCAACGTCCTTCTGCCCTATCCCATTGGCCAACTCGGGGGCAACCTTCCCCACGGTGACACGGCCGGATTCATGGGGAAGAAATACGATCCCTTCGTTCTCAACGCCGATCCGTCCGACCCCAAGTTTCAAGTGCCGGATATGTTGCCTCCTGATTACATTGCGGCGCTGCGCGTGGACCGGCGGCGCGACTGGCGAAAAATGATCGACCAGTCCGTCTCGTACTTTGAAACCAGCCAGGATGCCAAGCTGATGGACTCTACCTTCAGCGAGGCCTACACGCTGATGACTTCCTCAAAAGCGCGAGCCGCGTTTGAGTTGAGCCAGGAGTCCGAAGACGTCAGGAAAAAATATGGAATGAACCGCTTCGGCCAGGGCTGTCTGCTGGCCCGGCGTCTGGTGGAAAACGGCGTCCGCTTTGTGACGGTAAACATGTTTGAAACCGTCTTCAACGAAATTACCTGGGACATCCACGGTTCGGCGCCGTTCAGCCCTATCAGTTGCATGGGAGATCTGGTGGGGCCAATGTTTGATAACGGCTTCACTTCATTAATCGAGGATTTACAAGACCGGGGCCTTCTCGACAACACCCTGGTCGTCGCCACCGGAGAATTCGGCCGTACACCGCGCATCAATCCGGCGGGTGGCCGCGATCATTGGCCGCAATGCTGGACCATCGTGATGGCGGGAGGCGGCATCAAGGGCGGCCAGGCCGTAGGTTCGTCGGATTCGATTGGCGCGGCGCCCAGGGATCGCCCCGTACAACCATCCCATGTCGCGGCGACGGTCTATCACGCGCTCGGCATCCCCATTGACCTCATTATTTCAACTCCCGAAGGGAGACAGGTGCGACTGGTGGATCACGGCTTTGATCCGATTATGGAGCTATTTTCTTGATGGATGAAGGAGTTGCGGTGTTTTTGCCGCCGGCTGCGGGTGGGGACAACGCCGCTAGCGTGGGCTTGGATGAGGTTGAAATATGGATCTTTCGTCTGGCAAGAAGCTTGGCTTTATTTGGACTCTATCCGCGTGCGTGATCGTCTGCGCAACTCTTCCTCTGGGCGCGCAGTCTTCCTCAAAAGAGCCATACCATAGCTTCGACAAGTCCGGGAACGCCGCGCGGAATTGGAACCATGCCAAGCCTAACCCGCGGATTCCTCTCGTTCCAGCGCACACCACGCCCAACGCGTCTCCACTCACGGGTATCAAGATTCTGCCTTCATCGGTCTCCCTCGCCATTCCTCTTCTCAATCAGTGCGTCGTGGTTGAAGGAACTTACGCGGACGGTCACGTCGCGGACGTTACCTCACAGGCGGTCATCACCAGCTCCAGTTCCGGCGTTGCGCGACTCGACAAGCAGGGTTTCGTCCATCCCGAAGGCAACGGGCACGCCATCCTCACGGCCTCCTTCAAGGATTACCGCGCCACAGCGCCGGTGAAAGTAACGAACTTCACCGCTCCGTTTGAATGGAGCTTCCGCAACCACGTTCTGCCGGTGATGACCAAAATGGGGTGCAACTCTGGCCCGTGCCACGGCGCGGCAGCGGGAAAGAACGGTTTCAAGCTCACACTGCGGGGCTACGATCCGGTCACGGACTACTACGCCCTGACCCATCAAGCGATCGGCCGCCGGACCAATCGTCTGGAGCCTGCCAAGAGTCTGATTCTGCTCAAAGCCACTCTCACCATTCCGCATGGAGGCGGCCAGAGGTTTCCCGTGGGTTCCCCCGAGTACAAGGTGATGTCAGGATGGATTGCAGCCGGCATGCCTCGGCCGAAACCTTCAGACTCGCGCATCGTGGACTTACAGGTGTATCCGCGCGAGGCATCGCTGGTTCCGGGAGCTCGGCAGCAACTGGTGGTGATGGCCAAGTTCTCTGACGGACATAGCGAAGATGTAACCCGTTGGGCGAAATATGACAGCGGCGACGAAGGCGTGGCCACAGTGGATGATTCAGGTCTCGTCACGATGCATGGGTATGGCGAAGCGCCGGTCACGGTGTGGTACCTGAGTTACGTGACGTTCGCCCGCATGCGGATTCCTTATCCCTACAACGTCGACGAGGCGGTTTTCCGGCGAGCGCCCCGGCACAATTACATCGACCATTACGTTCTCGCGCATCTCGAGCAGCTTCACATTCCGCCTTCGCCCCAGGCCACCGATGCCGAGTTCATCCGCCGCGCATCTCTTGACGCTGACGGAATTCTTCCCACGCCGAAAGCGGTCGAAGCGTTTATCAAGGACAAGTCTTCTGATAAGCGCGACCGTCTGATTGATGCTTTGATGAAAAGACCTGAATTTGCAGACTACTGGGCCTATAAGTGGTCCGACCTGCTGCTGGTCACAAGCAACCGGCTCTCGCATCCGGAAATGTGGAGTTATTACCGTTGGATTCGTTCGAGCGTCGCCCAGGATAAACCCTGGGACCAGTTCGTGCGCGAAATCGCCACCGCCAGCGGCAATACGCTCCAAAACGGGGCGGCAAATTACTGGGTGATCCATCGCAACCCCATCGACATTTCGGAAAACATGACTGAGGCGTTCCTCGGCATCAATATCACCTGCGCGCATTGCCATAACCATCCGCTGGCCAAATGGACTCAGAAGGACTACTACGGCATGGCTGACCTGTTCGCGCGGGTACGCCTGAAGATGGGTGAGCCAGCGGGTTCCAGGCCCGGTATTGGGCCCATTTTCCGTGATGTGACGGTCTACTCCGGCATCAGCGGCCAGTATACGGATGACCGCTTCACCCATCCCCTGCCGCCCAAACCGCTGGACGCAAGAGCCCTGCCGCTGGATACCACCGCCGACTTGCGCGCCTACTTTGCGAAATGGCTCACCTCCCCGGACAATCCGTTCTTTGCCCGAGCCCTCGTGAACCGCGTCTGGAAGAACTTCATGGGTGAGGGTCTGGTGGAACCGGTGGATGACATGCGCGCCACCAACCCGCCCACCAATGAAGCTTTGCTGAACGCCATGGTCAAGGACCTTATCGCGCATCACATGGACGTCAACTACCTTATCCGCACCATTATGCAGTCCGCCACCTATCAGACGGCTTCCAAGCCTACCCCGGAAAACGCCGTGGACAAGAAATACTACTCGCACTATCTGATCCGCCGCCTGCCTGCCGAAGTTCTGCTGGACGCGCTTTCCCAAGTCACCCAGGAGCCGGAACGCTTTGATGGATATCCGGTGGGGACGCGCGCGCTCCAACTGCCGGATACGGCCGTGAAATCATATTTCCTGACCGCGTTCGGTCGCCCGGTTCGTGAGCAGACGCAGGAAAGCGAACGTAGCTCGGTGCCGACGATTACTCAGGCGCTCGACATCATCAACGGCGGCACCCTGAATAATAAATTGCGCGCTCCGGGGAATGCGCTGGACAAGCTGGTCAAGTCCGGTGATTCAGATGCCCAGATCGTCACCCAGTTGTACCTCGCTGCTTTCAGCCGTTATCCTTCTGCTGCCGAATTGCCCATGCTCACCGCCCAATTGCAGGCTGCTGAAACGCAGAAAGTGAAGGGCGGCGTGAATCCGCGCCGGGCCGCCCTATCGGATCTGACGTGGGCCATGCTGACGAGCCGGGAGTTTATGTTCGATCACTAAGGCTCTTTGAGAATGCCGAATTCCAAATTTCGAATTCCAAGCCTTCTGCTTCTTGCCGCTAGTCTCGCGGCCGCAGCGGAGATCTTGTGGTTGCCGGCGGGCTTTGTGGCGCAGACTGCCGCCGGAAGCGCTCAAAGCGCGCCAGCCGCACGCGGGACGCCGGCTGCTGGCGCGGCATCTTACCGGGCCGTGGTCAGCATCTTGCAGCAGAAGTGCTTCGCATGTCACAGCAGTACGGCAAAAATGGGCGGCTTTGTCATGGCGTCCTATCAAACACTGATGAAGGGTGGGACGCACGGCGTCGAAATTCTTCCAGGCAACAGCGCCAAGAGCCGCTTGGTTCTGATGGTGGAAGGGAACCGGCAGCCGCGCATGCCGTTCGGCGGTAATCCGCTTCCGCCGGCGGACATTGCAGTAATCAAGCGCTGGATTGATGCAGGCGCGAAAGGCCCTGCGGCCGGAGAAGCAGCCACCCTCCAGCCACATCTGAACATTCCCAACATCAAGCCGCGCTTTCCGGAAGTCTCCCCGGCTGGCTCAGTCGCTTTTTCGCCGGACGGAAAGACGCTGGCGGTGGGCGGCTATAAGGAAGTTCGGTTGATGGACCCCGCCACCGGGAAGGTCTTAAAGAGTCTCGATGGCGCCGCTGGCATGGTACGGTCAGTGGCTTTCGGTCCGGATGGCAAGTGGCTGGCTGCCGGTGGAGGGCTCTGCCAACAGTGGGGCGAAGTCCAAATCTGGGACGTTCAAGCTGATAAACTTCTCCGCACGCTGCGAGGCCACCATGACTGTATCTATTCCGTGGCTTTCAGCCCCAATGGCAAGCTGCTAGCCTCGGGAAGTTATGACAAGCTGGTGAACCTTTGGGATCCTGCGACAGGAAAAGAACTCCGCACCCTTAAGGATCACATCGACGCGGTCTTCGCCGTGGCCTTCAGCCCGGACGGAAAGTGGCTGGCGTCCGGCTCCCAGGACAACAGCGTGAAGGTCTGGGATGTAGCCAGCGGCGAACGGCTCTACACCCTCAGCGATCCCCTTGATGGCATCACCTGTGTTGCATTTTCGCCTTCGGGTAAGCAAATTGCCGCTGGTGGCTATGACAAGCTGATTTACATATGGAATCTGACTCAGACGGGAGGAACGCTGGCTCAATCGCTCATCGCTGATGAAGATAGCATCCTGCAGATTGCCTGGACGCCCGACGGCAAGGAAATCATCACCAGTTCCGCCGACGGGTCGATCAGAGTCCGGGATGCTGCGACCCTCAGCCCCATCGGAATCATCCCGCATCAGCTCGATTGGGTGGATGCCATGAGCCTGAGCCCCGACGGCAAATGGCTGGCGGCGGGGCGCCTTAACGGCACGCTGAGCATTTATCGCATGGGCTCGTTTGAGCAGGCGGTCGGCCCGCTGGTTGCGTTCGAGCGGCAGGCCCCAGCCGGTGAGCCGCCCCCCGTTCGCACTGCGCAGGCCAGCGCCCGTTAGCTCGCTGACCGGCACGCGCCACGATGAACGCGGAGGCGCCACGCCATCCTTCACAGGGATGGCGAGGGACGCGCACCGCACAAAAGTGAGGGAATCCGCCATGAAAGCCAAGTCCTCCATCGGTCTCTTCATCCTGACATTGTCATTTTGGGTGGCAATTCCCTCGTCCATGAGGCCGCAGGAATCCTCCGTGCCCCGGCAGATTCCAGTTTCTGCGCCCTCCGCTCTAACGGTGCAACCGGCGGCGCAGGCCGGCTCGCAAGCGCCGATTATTCCTCCTACCATTTCCACCATCTCACCCGCCGGCATGCGGCGCGGCGTCAGCACCGCGTTTACGGTCGAAGGGCGTAATCTGTTGGGCGCGAAGGAAGTTCTATTCGACGCGCCCGGCTTTCGCGCCCGGGTTCTTTCCGTCGTGGACGTACCCGAAAAAGCCAGAAAAATACGGATCAATGTTGACCTGGGGGCCGAAGTTCCGCAGGGGAAAAAGCAGAAAGCGCAAATCCAAGTGGCGGCCTCGCCGTCCGCGGCGCCGGGAATCCATTGGTTTCGAATTCAGACGCCGCTCGGAACCTCCAATTTGATGGCGTTCGACGTGAGCACCCTGCCGGAGATTCACACGAAGGAATCCGGCGGCGCCTCCACGCCGCGCCAGTCCGTGGAGCTGCCCGCGACGATCGTGGGCGCGATCCTCGCGCCCGGGGAAGTGAATGCGTATCAATTCACCGGCCGCACGGGCGAGGATGCGGTTTTTCGAGTTGTGGCGTCGCAATTGGGATCAACGCTACGCTCGATCCTGACTCTTCGGGACTCGACCGGCAACAAGCTTGCCCAGGCAGGTGAGTCTTCCGGTAAACCCGATGCTGTGCTCACCTGCAAACTGCCTCGAAATGGACTGTACACAATCACCGTGGCCGACCAGCAGGAAAAGGGCGGCAAAGATCACTTCTACCGTCTTTACGCCGGGGACCTACCCTATATCTCAAGCGTCTTTCCTCTCGGCGTGCGGGCCGGTCATCCGGCCGAGGTCCGCGTGGAAGGCGTCAACCTCGGCGGAATTCACGAAGTCCGCGTGAACCCACCCGAACAAGCGGACGGTTGGACCACCCTTCCCCTACAAATCAAGACCGCCAGCGGTGAACTTTCCAATACCGTCCACCTGGACGTCACTGACGAACCGGAAATCGCGGAAAGAGAGCCGAACGATCAGCCCGCGGAAGCGCAGCCCATCACCGTTCCGGCGGTCGTCAATGGCCGCATTGATAAACCTGGCGATAGCGCGGCGCCGGACCAGGATTACTTCCGCTTCACGGCGCGCCGGGGCGAGCGCGTGAGCATTGAAGTGGCGGCTCGGCGGCTGGGCTCGCCGCTCGACTCCGTGGTTGAGGTGCTCGATGCGCAAGGGCGGCCCATCCCGCGAGCGCTGGTCCGCTGCCTGAATCAAACATCCCTGACGCTGGCGGACCGCGATTCGATTACACGAGGGTACCGCCTCGTCTCACGAACCGGCTTTCACGACAACGACTACTTGATGGTGGGCGATGAACTGGATCAGATTCAGTTCATTCCGGATCAGCCCGACGCGGACATTCTGCTCAGGGGGTTTGGCGGCCAGCGCGTGGCGCTGCTTGGAA
>JBOGKI010000178.1:0-8238 GCA_050745605.1 Terriglobia bacterium
AGGCCAGGAATAATCTGGTGGTCAGCCGGAAACTGGCTTTGGAGGAGGATTTGAACCGCCGGAAATCGAACCTGCTGGATCAACTTCAGGAAGGCGCGGTGCTCACAGGCCGCGTCAAGAACATTACCGACTATGGCGCGTTCGTGGATCTGGGAGGCATGGACGGCCTGCTGCATATCGGTGATTTGGCGTGGGGACGCGTGAGCCATGCCTCGGAAGTCGTGGACGTCGGGCAGGAAGTCCGGGTGAAGGTTCTGAAATACGATCCGGAAAAAGGCCGCGTGTCCCTGGGCTTGAAGCAACTGACGCCCGACCCCTGGGACTCTGTAGGCTCGCGGTACGCGATCGGACAGAAGCTGGAAGGCCGGGTCGTTAGCCTCACGGATTATGGCGCTTTTGTAGAGCTGGAACCCGGAGTTGAAGGTCTGGTGCACGTCTCCGAAATGGCCTGGAGCAAGCGCCTGAAGCATCCCTCGAAACTGTTGAAGGTGGGCGATCCGATCGGGGTGGTGGTGCTGGAAGTGCACGAGAACCAACGCCGCATCTCCCTGAGCCTGAAGCGGACCCTGCCCGACCCCTGGGAGACTTTGGGGGAACGGTACGCGGTTGGGATGACCGTGGAAGGACGGGTGCGCAATCTCACCGACTTCGGCGCCTTCGTCGAAATTGAAGACGGGGTGGATGGGCTGGTCCACATCTCCGAGCTTTCATGGAACCGTAATATTAAGCATCCCTCTGAAGTTCTCAAGAAGGGCCAGCGCGTGGAAGGCGTGGTCTTAAACCTCGATCCCACCAACCGCCGGCTCTCGCTTGGATTGAAACAGTTGCAGCCCGACCACTGGGAAGAGTTCCTTTCCAAAATCCAAGTGAACAGTCTGGTAAGAGGCAAAGTGGTGCGCATTGCGCAGTTCGGAGCGTTCGTGGAGCTGGACGAAGGCATTGAAGGCCTCTGCCATAAGTCCGAAATCGATGAGAAGTTTGCATCGGGGAGCAGGAACGCGCTTGCAATCGGCCACGAATATGACTTCCTCGTGATCCGCCTGAGTGCGGACGATAAGCGGATTGGGTTGAGTCTGAAGGGAATCAGCCAGACAGCGCCCGCCCCGCCCGCCAGCGGGGAATCCACAAAACCCGATCTTCCGGATCTGCCCAAGACGGCGGGTTCGCCTGCAATCGATCCGCCTTCCTCTATTCCGGTTGCGAAGGCATAATGAGAGTGGGGATCAAGGCCCAGCCCCCAACCCTTTGGCTGCTGATTTTTCCCAAGCACGAAAGTAGCGGACGGGCTGAACGGCCGGAAAGGCTTGGGGGGCCGGCCTTTCCTTTTTTTGGCGGTTCCAGACAGCGACTGCACGTGAGGGATTGAGACGACGAGGAGAAAAAATGACGAAAGCTGATCTGATCGATGGAATTTCACGGACGACGGATATGAGCCGGAAAGACGCCGAAATTATCGTCGAAACGGTTTTTGAAGGGATTGTCAAGGCGCTGCGGGCCGACGAAAAGATTGAAATTCGTGGCTTCGGAAGTTTCCGGACCCGCGCCCGGAAAGCCCGCATTGGCAGAAATCCCAAGACCGGGGCGCGGGTGGAAGTACCAGCCAAACGAATCCCGTACTTCAAGCCCAGCAAGGAACTCAAGGACGTTGTGAATAATACCCCTGCCGGCCAGGAGCCGCCCACCGTTACCGAGGGCTCCGCCCCTCCGCCCGCATAGAGCCCCCAAGCCTGACCGGCCGGGCCGCTGACCGATGAATGTTTCGCTTGCCTCTTCGCCCTGCGGTGGCCGCTTCCAGACTCAGGAGGGGAGCCGGGTCAAATTTCACATCGCCAGAAGCTCCCGTCCCTCCGTAACACGTGGGCGGCCTGGCGTCCCGTTCTCAATCGTGAGGAATAACCTCGCGAAATTTCAGATTTGGCCTGCGAGACCAATGGATTACCTTTGGAGTCCGTGGCGATACCGCTACGTGAGCGAGGGCGCGAAAAGCGAGGAGTGTGTCTTCTGCAGGATTGGCGCGGATCCTGCACAGGACTCGAAGAATTTTGTTCTTCACCGGGCGCGCTTCAACTTCATCCTCTTGAATCTCTATCCCTATACCACGGCCCACACGCTCATCGCACCTTACGACCACATTGCCATGCTCTCGGGGTTGCCAGAGGAGGCGCTCCAGGAAATGTTCGTCCTCTCCGGCGATCTGGAGAAGGTCTTGCAATCGGCTTATCATCCCGAGGGCTTCAACATGGGTATGAATCTGGGTAAATGCGCCGGCGCCGGCATTGCGGACCATCTCCATCTTCATTTCCTGCCGCGCTGGACCGGCGATACCAACTTCATGTCGGTCACGTCGGAAACCCGCGTCCTGCCGGAGGACTTGCCGGAGACTTACGCCAAGCTTTTGCCGTTCTTCACGCAGCCTGCCCAGTCGAAGCCAATCGGACCGTGATGCCAAAGGCCATGACAAAGGAAAACCTGCTGGGTTTCGCGCTTTCGGAGTTGGAGCAGTTGGCGCAGGACTCGAGCCAGCCACCGTATCGCGGCCGCCAGATTTACCAGGCGCTTTACCAAAGGCGGGTGCGAGATCTGCGGACCATGACGGAACTTGACCTCCGTTTTCGTGCTTCTCTGCACTCGCGCTTCGAAATTCGCTATCCCGAAATCGGGGAGAGGCTCGCTTCGGATGACGGCGCCGTGCGTTATGGCCTGCGCCTGGACAGCGCCGACAGCGTCGAAGCGGTTTACATGCCCCGTGACCGCCGGACCACGCTATGCATTTCCAGCCAGGTCGGGTGCGCGGTTGATTGCCGGTTCTGCTTCACGGCGCTCATGGGCCTGAAGCGCAATCTGACCGCCAGCGAGATTCTCGGCCAAGTCCTTGCGATTGCTGTGGACCGTGACCTTGCTCCGGCCGTCCGAACCAACGTGGTTTTCATGGGCATGGGCGAGCCGCTCTTGAACCTGGGCGAGGTGCTGAAGGCCGTGGCCATCCTGTCGGACCCGAAGGCCCTGGCCGTGCCGCTACGGCGGATTACGGTTTCGACGGCCGGCATCGTGCCACGCATCGTCGAACTTGGAAAGGAGCCGTTGCGGCCCAAGCTGGCGGTTTCGCTGAATGCATCGACGGATGAACAGCGAAGCGCCATCATGCCCATCAATCGCAAGTATTCGCTGCATGACCTGATGGAGGCATGCCGGTCATTTCCGCTGGCCCCGAGGGAAAAGCTGACGTTTGAATACGTGCTCATGGATGGCCTGAATGATTCCGAGGAGGACGCCCGCCGCGTGGCCCGCTTGATCCGAGGCATCAAGGCCAAGATGAATTTGATTCCCTACAACTCCGGATCGCTCCTACCCTACAAACCTCCGCCGTTTGAGCGTGTGCTGGATTTTCAGAGAATCCTAACGGAACACCGCATCCCCGCATTCATCCGCATCTCGCGCGGCCGCGATATTCAGGCAGCCTGCGGCCAACTCCTGACCGAAGGCGCCGCAGGGCGCGCCTGACGGCGCCCGGGGCTTTCTGCATTGAGTGAGGGTTGCTCCGCCGGGCAGTAGCTCCGTGGTGGTCCGTAGAGCGCCTCGGGAGCCGATCGGAGCCAAGCCCGAGAGCCGATCACTCCTTAAGCCGTCGAGTGGAGCGAAGTGGCTCGATTCCCGGATCGTCGCCCACCCGGAAGTCAGGGTCCGGAGTGAAAAATAGCGTTCGCGGGCGATGGCTCTGCCTGATTATAGAGGTCGAAACCAACCCACTAATCCGGATTATTCATGA
The DNA here is from genome assembly GCA_050745605.1 of Terriglobia bacterium. Lineage (GTDB taxonomy): Bacteria > Acidobacteriota > Terriglobia > UBA7540 > UBA7540 > CALCEB01. The sequence continues at coordinate 3,767 of JBOGKI010000178.1, forward strand.
AGGCTAATTCGAGGACGGGAAGGGCACGGTTAAAACCGTGCCCTTCCCGTCCTCCAGCAGGAGTTCGTCAATAGTCCGGGCTAGGAGTGCCTGTCGGAGTTGGTTGCACGTAGAATCAATAACTTACAGACTTAGCGTCGCCCGTAAGTTGTTGATTATTCGGTGAAAATCTATTTTCTTCGACAGACTCCTAAATGTAGTGTCCAGTAATTGAGTGGACAATGTAGCGCCGCCGTCTCGGCGGCATTTGCCGGCAAGATGCAGGCGCTACGGACCCGCCGATTGTCAACTTATTTCTTGGACACTACGCTGGCCGACGGCATCCGTCTGGTTCCTTTCCAGACTCAGCCCGAAAGGCCCGGCCCGCCACCCAAGACCCTGCAACTTGATCTTCTCCTGGCGTGGGAGGGTTAAAAAAATGGGGAAAGTCCTGCAATAATAGCTCTTGACACCAAGCATTTCTGGGCGTATAAATCCTAGACGGTAGTTAGGTGCGAGGGGGCTCTCTGGTTTGATTTCATCCCCCACAGATTCCTCTGGGTTTCTCGGAAATAACTGAATACCGACACGTGTGGATGTCGAGATTATGGCGTCCGCTTTTGGCCAATACGCAACGGTCCCCAGAGATTGCCAGGGAAGGCCGCCTCGTTATTCGTTCCATTTGAAGAAGGTGAGCCGCGCCACGGATGAAGGCAAACCCGGCTCTGGAGTGGCTGTGGAATATCAGGGTGGTGAGGTTCTTGAGATGTTCCCGGCGTATGAGAAAGCGCCCAAAGCGACCGCACAACCGCATCCGCAGCACTGAAACCGGATCGTATGGAATTCCTGGAAATCGAACGTTCTTGAGATGGTAGTCACGAACAAACAATCCTACCCAGTCGAGGAGGGGCCAATGAATCTGAGTAAAGCAATCCAGGGCATGTCGCGGAGATGGTGTGCGTTGATCGTATTGCTGATGGTTCCGACGCTCGTTTGGGCGGATCAGAAGAAGTCGAATCCGCCTCCCCCAAGCAGGCGAGCGGCGCCAGCCAGCAGGCCCGCCGCCCGGCGACCGGCGGCGCGTCCCACGGCAAACACGCGCCGACCCGCGACTACGGGGCGCAGACCCGCCACCGCCGGGCGTACACCGGCCATGGCCGGGCGCAGACCCGTCACTACCGGCCGCAGACCGGCCACCGCGGGACGTACACCGGCCATGGCCGGGCGCAGGCCCGCCACCGCCGGGCGTACACCGGCCACGGCCGGGCACAGACTCGCCACCGCCCGTACCGCTGGGGCCGCGAGGACCACCAGGACTTTCAGAGACAAATCGGGACACCCCGTGAGCGCCACCTTCCGTCGCGGTGGCAGGGTCGCCACCATCCATGCTAATGGAATGACCATCAACCATAATCTCCGCGGCGGGCGCACCATCGTGGCCAGGCGCAACGGGCGAACCATCGTAAGCATGGGGCACCGGCGCGGCTATGTGCAGCGCGCCTACATGGTGCGTGGCGGCAGAAGGTACGTTCAGCGTACCTATGTGGTCGGCGGCCGAACGTATGTTTCAGTCTATCGCTCGTACGATTACCGCGGTGTGGCTTACTACGGCTACGCACCGGCGTATTACTACCAACCCGCCTACTACGGATGGGCCTACAATCCCTGGCCCGGGCCGGTGTACTACGGCCCGGCAGCATGGGGCTGGGCCGGATCGCCGTGGTATGGGTACTACGGCCCCTACTTTACCCCCTATCCTGCCTACGCCACCGCCTCGCTGTGGTTGACGGACTATTTGATCGCCGCCAATCTGCAGGCCGCTTACGCCGCCCAAGCCGATGCCAATGCCGCCGCGGCCCAAGCCTACCAGAACGGTGCCGCCGCCCAGGCGCAGGCCGACGCTTCAGCGCAGGGCTCCGCCGACCCGCCCCCAGCGGCGGCGCCAGCCACCTCGAGCCAGACTCAACTGAGCCCCCAAGTGAAGCAGATGATCGCGGATGAAGTGAAAGCCCAGCTTGCTGCCGAGCGGGCGGCGGCGGCGACCCCGCAGCAGGCCGCGCCCAGCAGCGCTCAAGTGCCGGATGCACTGAATCCGGCGGAGCGGGTTTTTGTGGTGTCGAGCACTCTCGACGTCACGGCTGCCGACAGCGGCCAGGAATGCGGCCTCACTCCTGGAGACGTCGTCATGCGGCTTTCGGACACGCCGGACGCCAACCAGAACGTTACGGCGAGCGTTCAGAGCAGCAAAAAGGCGGATTGCACCACCGGCCAGACGGTGGCGGTCTCTGTCCAGGACCTGCAGGAAATGCACAACCAGTTCCGCCAGAACCTTGATTCCGGACTCAAGACCCTTGCCTCCAATTCGGGTAAGGGTGGCCTGCCGAAGGCTCCGGATACCACCACGACCAGCGGTGAGGTTCCAGCGCCGGCGCCGGACGCCAGTGCGGCGAGTCAGCTCCAGGACCAGGAGCAGCAGGCTAATCAAACGGAGCAGACCGTGCAACAGCAAGCCGCGAACGGCCAAGGGTCGTAGGCCGGCTGTGGCGTCGCCATAGCCCAAACGGAGGCCACTTAACCCTGTGGGGTTCGGCTGGAAGTGTCCGATCCGGTGCGGTCGGCACTCCCAATCGGGCCGCAAGCTCGAAGCACTTCGCGAGATTTTTCCCCCGAACGGGAAACCGTCATTCCAGGAGGGTTGGACCCATGCGGCAGAGATTCGAGTTGACCATGAGTGTCCTGACTTTGTTAGGGGCTGTGATGCTTTCGTGTTCCACGGCACTGGCGCAAAACGCTGCGCCTCCTTCATTGGCGGAGCAGCTTCAGGCTCAGTACACGCCGGTGAAAATGGGCTCCGACTCCAACGGTCCCACGGTGCTCCAGGAGGGCACAGTGCTCGCCATTCAGAAGGGCGGAATACTGGGTGTTCCTTGGTCGAGCGTCAAGGCCTGTCCAGCAAAGTATGAGAATGGCGACCTCAAGCCCCCGAGTGGTTGGTGCACGCAGGCAAGGAAGCACGGGGGGAAACACGGCTTTGGCGTGCTGACGAGCCACCTTCCAGGAGGCGTCGCGGATGATGCGGGTGATGTCAACACCAACACATCAGACACGCGATATTTCAAGACAGGCGAGAAGGTGTACCCCTCGAATATCGCCGTCGACGTGAAGCATGACAAAATCGCCTTTGGCGTGGTGGCCTGCGACACCTGCAACAAGACCGATCCGCCCACCTACTACAAGTCGGAGGTGGACTTCCAGTTCGCCAAAGGGTACTTGGAGAGGGCCGACGTCTCGAAGGTGGAAGACACCATCGGCCAGGTCTTTTCAATCGACAGCGGCAGCGACGCCCAGCAAGATCAGGGCACGCAAGGTGGACAGGATCAGACGCAGGGACAAGCCCAATCTCCCGCCGCGCCTGCGGCAGCTCCGGCGCCAGCGGCGCCCCAAAGCATTCAGCAAGGCCAGACGCCGCAACAGGTTGAAGCCGCTCTCGGCCAGCCAGACAAGACGGTGGACTTAGGGTCCAAGAAGATCTGGGTCTACAAGGATCTCAAGGTCACTTTTCTGAACGGCAAAGTCTCGGATGTGCAGTGACGGATCAGAGACATTCCAGGCGTGAGCGCAAACCCTGCCAGGACTCCGTTCAAAGAGCTCCCAGAGTGGCTTGGGATGCTGACGGGGCAAAGTGAACGCCGGAAATGGGAACAGCAAGCAAGCGGAGACCTGTTTCCCGAGGTCTGGCGTCCCCACGGCAAGTCTGGCGGCAAAGTCGATCTCAGCTTTATGGGCGAGGCTGTTCCGCTGCAAGGCGGGGACGGCCCTCGAATAACACTTCGCGAATAGTCCCGGCTAGACCGCCGCTACAACAAGCTGCACCACTTCCGGCCTCACTCGTGGCGCAACGCCACCATCGGATCGACCTTCGTCGCCCGCCGGGCGGGAGTGTAACTCGCTAGGAGTGCCACGGCGATCAGAATCAGTGAGACGGCGGTGAACGTCAGCGGGTCATTGGGCCTCACGGAGTAGAGCAGACTCGTCAAAAAGCGCGTGAGCGCGAGCGCACCTATGATGCCGATGCCCACACCCGTCAGTGTGAGCTTTAGGGCTTGGCCGACCATCAACTTCAGCACCTCTTTCCGCTGCGCTCCGAGCGCCACGCGAATGCCAATCTCGTGGGTTCGCTCGCTAACGGCGTAGAACATCACGCCGTAAATCCCGATCCCAGCAAGAGAGACGGCAACACTGGCAAATAGTTCCAGAAGCCAAGCATCAAACCGCTGCGGTCCCACGGAGTCCGCCAATCTCTGTTCCATCGTGGCTACGTGATAGATGGGCTGTTCCTGGTTGCTCTTTTGGACTTCGGCTCGAATCGCGTTCGTAAGGCTCTCCGGGGAGACCCGACTTCTCAGCACGAGCGTCAAGGCCGACGTGGGGAACTGCGCCACCGGCGTATAGACGACCGCTGCAGGGTCGCGGTCAAGTCCGATGTATCGGAC
>JBOGKI010000179.1:0-8214 GCA_050745605.1 Terriglobia bacterium
ATATCTCGCTGCATGCTATAAGCAATGGAATGAAGCCGTTCGCGAGGGTCTCGGACAGGGGAAGGAGAAGCTGATCCCGGTCGAAGGTTCGGACGGCTATGCTTGGGTGAAGAAGGCAATCATCTTACGCGGGCAAGACCCGGAAATGGAGTTTGCGGCCGCGCTCATCACGCTCGAAGGCTCGCACCGGGATCACCAGGACCAAGTGCGGAGGGCCATGGCCGGCGCGAAGCAAGATCCGCTGCTGGCCCAGAACCTTGCAACCCACGTCCTGGGAAACCAGAGTCCGGTAATTTCCGGAATTCTTGCAAGGACCAAAGCCGCAAAGAATTAAGCGTTGCTCAACGGGGCTCGCCGCGCGGGCGGGAATCACGGCGGGCCTCAATCCCTGGTCTTTTGGCGCTGATTAGCTCTTCGGGAACTCCACATGCATTTTGAAAATATCTAGCGTGTACTGATTGCTCATCAGGAAAAAAATTGCCTCGAGCTTGTTGTTGGACGACTTGGCCAGGGCGTTGGCTGGAACGCGGAGCGTGACCTGAGAAGATTCGTCCTTGGCGCCGGACATGAAGGAATTGGCGACGAACGAGCCATCGGGAGCGCGATCCTTCGCATTGTTGGCTCCCAGGCGCTTGCCTCCTATGACGAAGACCACTGCCACGCGCACCCGCATGCCCTCTGCGTGCTGGACGTGGAAGGGAACGCGAAACACTAGCGTGCCGAAGGAGCCTTCCGGGTCAACCGCGATTCGCCCGAACGTGCCGTAGGGTGGCAGATGGCCGCCCGGCGACTTTTCCTCATCCGGCCAGTAGTGGCTGAACACCGCCCAGGCAAGGTTGTACGCCTGGTGCACGTCCTGCTCACGCGTTTTCCAGCGCGGATGGTCTGAAAACGCCGCGACGAGTTGCGGGGCATCACCCAATCCGAAGCTCATCCGCCGGTCCAGAACCAGGGCAAAGCCCGGCTGGTAGCCCGCCTCCGCCATCAGCATCAGGGCAAGGAAATCCGCCTGCGTTTCGCCCTGGCGGTCAAATGTGATCTTGGAGACGCCCTTGCCCAGGTGCATCTCCGGCAGATCCGGATCTTTCCACTGTTTGCCTGCAGCACGCCGCGACCGGTCGTATTGTTTCTGGAGCTCGGCTTCCACCGCGGGCCAGCAGTCCGGATGATCCAGGATTACGTGCCCCAATTCGTGCCCGATCACCGACGCCCACATGCCCTTCTGATCGAGTAGCACCCGGAACATGCCGCTGGCTACATAAATCTCTCCGCTGGCGTTGGAAAGCGCATTGGCATATACGGTATTCACCAGAATGACCCGGTAGTGAACCTTGGGGGCCACGCGGCCCAGCGGCGTGGCAAGCAATTGATCCAAGACGTGCGTCGCCAACGCATTGTCGGGCGTGCCGCGGATGACGGGATATTGCCTGGCGCTGAGGCTTGCTGCGGAAGTGATCAGAGCCAGCCAGATGAAGAGGGTTCGCGTGGAGAAGTGAACCGCAAAACTCTTCTTGTCGCGGACCGCGTGCATACCTTCTGAGAATATTCAGGGAGCGGCGCGGGTGTCAATCTCCGCGCGATACTCTCTGGCCAGGAGGAGCCCTGAATCAGGGTTTGGGATGGCTCCATGCTTCAGAGTGAAGGGTCAGCGCGGCATCCTCCGTGCCGCCGGAATGCGAAGCGGGCTCCACGATGCGGCCGAACCGCCGCTCACGCCGATAAAATTCGTGGAGCGCTGCCTTCAGATCCTCGGCGTCAAAGTCCGGCCAGAGGCGCGGGTTGAAGAGCAGTTCGGCGTAGGCGCATTCCCAAAGCATGAAATCACTCAGCCGTTGCTCGCCGCCGGTCCGGATCAGTAGATCGACCTCGGATGCCGCCGGTCCGGATTGGGAGGAATCCGCAAGAATGACTGAGAATGCTTCGCGGCTTTGGCATTGCCGCCGGCACAAAATCCGTGCTGCCTGGACAATGGCATCGCGCGCCGAGTAATCGATTGCCAGCCGCAGGCTCATGCCCCGGCAGTGCGCGGTGGCGGCTTCCGTGGATTCGACCACTTCCAAAAGCGACACGGGAAGCCGGTCGCGCCGGCCGATCACGTTCACCCGGATGTCACGCGCCGCAAAATCTTCATATTCGAGGCAGTGAAAGTCGTGGATGCAGCCCATGAGGGCGGAGACTTCGGCAGGCGGACGGTACCAGTTGTCAGTGGAGAAAGCATAGAGAGTGAGCATGGCCACGCCCAGTGCGTCCGCCGCCTGAACTACTTGCCGGACCGCCTGAAGACCGGCGCGGTGGCCCTCCGCCCGCGGTAGATTGCGGCGGGTCGCCCACCTCCCGTTCCCGTCCATAATAATGGCGACGTGGAGGCGGCGCGCGTCGATCGAGTGAAAACCATCGTGGCCCATGGAATGTACCTCCTGCTGGTATTGGGGATTACCAATTTGAGTGACAGCTTTCTCTATCGCGGCGCTCCAGGAGCGCCGAAGAACCGGCGGTCGCAGACCGTCGCCACAGCCATTTCTCGAGCAAGTACTTTGTACGACAAAGTAACAACCCAAAAAAATTTCAGCGCGCTCGGGTTGCCTGGATCAAAGCTTCCATTTGATCAAGATAGTGTTCGAGCGCTCCCCGTCCGGTGAGTGTCAATTCAAATTCGGTCTGGGGCAGACGGCCATTGAAAAACTTGCGGCATTTGACGTAGCCCGCCTCTTCCAGCTTGCGGGCGTGAACGCTCAAGTTGCCGTCCGTGGTCTTCAGGATTTTCTTCAAGTCGCTGAAACTCAGGGATGCATTCACGGCGAGGGCGCTCAGAATGCCCAGACGAATCTGCTCATGGACCAGGCGGTCCAGGTCCGTAAGCGCCGCGCGGGCGCTGTGAACTGCGGGCCGGCGCGCGGCTGCCGCAGCTTGACGTTCGTTGACGGGAAGCGGATTTGCTTTAGCCACCGTGCCTCCTGGCGATAAGGAATCCGAAGATCAAGTGCAAGCCACCGAACCCGGCAGCCAAAAACAGGTTTCCCAGGTTGGCCGGAGCGAAGAGCGCCGCGCAACCGAGTCCCATGAAGCACAAACCCATCACCGGGACCACCCGGACCGAAAAGGCGCCGCCTGTGACGATGGCGGTGCCATAAAGCAGCAGCCAGACTCCGGGCAGCGCGTGGAGCAAGCTGACCTCGAACAAAGCGCCGGTCAGCGCCGCGCCCGCCACCAGCGGCGGGAGCAAGCTCAGGGCAAATTTGCGGCCCGCCCCGGAGAGCACCGGAACATTGGCCGCCCGCGCCTTCCGCGCCAGCGCCCAGCCCCCCACCAGAAACGCCACCACGGCCTCCGCCAGCCAGACGGCGAGCCAGGCCGTGGGCGTTACCTGCCGGCTGGCCCCGATGGCCGCGGCCAGCGCCGTCAACCCCATCATCATTCCGCCGCGGCCGGGCACGGCGGTAAAGGCGGTGGACCGCTCCAGCGTTTCCCGGATGTAGCGGAGGTTTTCAATCGCACGGTCGCGCGGAAGGGGCGGTTTGGTCACGCGAAAGTTGGGACGGCGGTCGGGAAACATGGCGGTAGCATATCATGCCAATTGCCATTGTCAAGTACTTTGTGATGCAAAGTCGGTTGCCAAACTATCGGACTCCCTATCCCGGTTTCACGCGCAGCATCTGGCGCACCAACTCCTCAGCCCGGTTCATGGGATGCTCGTCGGCCAGGGCGCGAAGCTCATTGAAGCGCGGATATCCGGCCGCCTGCTCGCGCCGCCATTCTTCGGCAAAGTGCCGGTTGCGAATTTCTCCCAGCGCGTTCTGCATGAAGTCATGAATCTCGTGAACAAAGCTGATCTCCTGGGAGCGGGAAAGCGTGCCGTACTGGCTGGTTTGCGAGTGCAGGCGCATCTGCTTAAAGAAGCCGATGCGAGCCATCTCGCGGAAGATCTCCGCCGCTTCTCCAGAACCGTACATCTCGAGCGCCACCATCTCCGGTGGAAAGTCCTTCGAGACCAGAAATTCGTAAGAGGTCAACATCACCCGCACCAGCAGGGGCCACAGAGCTTGTTCCTGGAACAAGTCGAGTTCGGTTTCACGGGCAAAGTCTGTCTCCAACGCTCCGGCTCGCGTGGCGCCAATGCCGCGGGCGTAAGCCAAGTCGGTTTCCAGAGCGTGGCCGGAGGCATCCTGTCCTACCCCTACAAATGCCGGCGCGCCGCTGCCTGCGACGTAAGTCTCGCGCACCATGGCGCCGATCATCCGCGGCGCCACCAGGATCACGTCCACCTGCGGCGGTGGAACGATCAGGCGGTAGTGGAAGGCGTAACCGTGAGAGAAAAGCAGGGTTTGGCCGGGGCAGAGGTGAGGGCGGATGGATTCCTCATAAACCCTTTGCTGCACTTCGTCCGGAATGAGCAACGCCAATAAATCCGCCTTGGGGGCGAGTTCCGCCACACTTACAACCTGGAACCCATCCTCGCGCGCCTCTTGCGCCGTGGCATCCGCCTGAGTTCCGACCAAAACGTTCAAGCCGGAGTCCCTCAGATTCAAAGCCTGCGCCCGACCCTGATTTCCGTAGCCCATGATGCCCAGGACTTTGTTCTTCAAAACTCCCAGGTTGGCATCCTCATCGTAAAACACCTTCATGATGTCTCCCCTTTTCGTGTGGCATGAAGTTTTTGTAAAAGTTGCGTGCCCTATCATCCGCGACAGCGGCAGACTTGTAGCCACAGCGCGGTTTTTGCGGCGGGTTCTTGGAGGACAAAAAGCCCACGGTCAGCAGAACGCTGACCGTGGCCATGAGAACCTCAATGCGGTTTCCCACCGCTGGGGCGGGTGGCCGGGCGTGATGAGTTCGCACGCGGCGCCGGTTGGGCGTGAGGCGGGAACTCGCGGTCACGCTGGGGACCGGCAGGCTTCCCGGCGCGCAAGTTCGCCCTCTGCTGCGGCTCGAGCGGCCGCCCCGGGTGCTGTTGCATCGCCTGCTGCCGCTGGGTAAACGGCACGGCGCGCGGCGGCGGCGGTGTTCGGGTGATAAAGCGCGGCCTGGTGCTGCGCGATGCGGGAGCCACACCCCGTGCCGGAGTCGCGCTTCTTTGCGGAGTCGCGCTTCGGGTGATCAGCGGCGGACGCGAAGACGGTGGGCGCGAAGATTCCATCTGCGTGGGCGGCCGGGCTGTCTGCGCTTCGGCTGGAGGCCGCGAATTCGGAACCGCAGCGGACGGCCGCGAATACGGGGCCGGCGCCGCAGGGCGTGACGCCGCCACGCGTCCTGCCGGCGCAGCCTTGGTGAGCCGCGCCGCGCGAATCTGCGGAGCCACCACCTGCTTTCCTGCGTAGGTGGCGGGCGCAGCGGGAACCATGGAGGGGTGAGGGATGATCTGCGCTTTTGCCAATTGCTGGGGTGTCACCCGGACCTTTTGCCGGGCCACAGGCTGTCCGCTGCGGAAGACGGTGGCCGGAACAGCGGTTGTGGCCACGCGTTCGTTAGCGTAGTGAACGTTGTTGATATTCTTAACGTTGATGATGTTTGTGATGTTTGTGACGTTGCGGATGTTGGTGATGTTCACCTGGCGCAGATAAGTTGGGCCGTGATGGTACCAGGGGAAAAACGGCTCACGGGGTCCGAGCGGGAACCAGCCAACGGGTGCTCCGGTGCTGAAGCCGATGGAGAAGCCGCCACCGCCCACAAACGCCACCAGCGCTGGAGCATAGACCGGCATAATGTCCACGGGCCCTGGGCACCAACCCCAGCGGGATCCGATGAACGCCCAACGGCCGTAGTGGAAGGGAGTCCAAGCCCAAGGTTCGTTTCCCACCCACGTCCAACCCCAGGGCGAGACCCATGCCCAGCGGCCATCACTATAAGGCACCCACCCGGCGGGAACATCACCGGGATACCACACCGGGCCATATTGCGAAACCGTCTGCCAATTGCCGTAAGCGCCGAGATCCTCACTGCCCGGAATGTAGCGGTTCACATACTGCGAATCGCGGAACGATTCCACGCGCTGGTCGCGGCTGGCGCACCATTCGTCAAAACTGTCCTGGCCGGGCAGCGAAACAGATTGGACCTCGATGGGACCTGTCCCTGTGAGCTTGACTGCCTGCCCGGCCGCCACCATCTGATTGGCGCCACCGCCCGTGACTTGCAGGCTGCCACGGTCAACCATCACGAGCGTGGAGCCGTCGTTGGGGTACGTTTCCACGCGGTAGCCTCCCGGCGAGAGAAGACTGAGAGCGCCGTTGGGTGTGTCCACCTCCACTGAATTACCGTTGGGCAATTCATAAACGCTCACCCGGATGATGCCTTGCCCCAGGCCAAGCTGCATGATCTGGTCGTTCAGATTGGCCATGGTGAGGTCGGTAGCCTCCGATAGGTACACGGCGAAAGGACCGGCGTCGATCTCCGCCCGGGCGCCCTGATCCGCATAAAGACGGTCGCCGGTGGTGACCGGATAGTTCAGCGAAGCCTGGCTCCATTGGCTTTCTCCCGCTGGCTGAAACGAAACGTTGCCCTCCATATAGCCGATCCGGGCAACCCGCCCGGGCGGGTCGCCCTGGTCCGCAAATAATGCTGCTGCGAACAGCCCCGGCAGCAGAATAATGACGAGTTGCAGTGCGATCCTGCGAAAAGTTGCGTTTCTAATTTTCATGGCTACTCCTGGCCCAAGGGGGCAGTTTGCAGAACACTTATGACCATCCCCGAATTATCCAGGGCTTCGGTCTATATTACCCTAGTTGGATGCTACAAGACATGGCAGGGGCTGTGTGTTTTGTTTTGACCGCAGCGCCGGGCTTTGCCGCCCGGGCCCTTTTGAGCGGGCGAAGGATGTGAGATGCTTCATTGCGTTCGGCGTGACAAGATGCTGTTGCCCTGCGCAATACTATTGAGGTAGCCGGACGATTGCGATAAAGTTTCTAGTCTTCCAGGGAATGGCAACGGTAGTCACGGCGAGCGATTTTTCTCGCCGTGGGACCTTTGTAAAAAGCAGCGAAACGGCCTCTTTCCGCTCGCTGCCTTCTACTTTCTGCATGCTGCTTACCAAAGTTTATGGAGGAATTATGTCAAACGCATCGGATGTCAGCCGCCGGGACTTTCTTAAAACTACGGTCAGGACCACGGTGGGAGTTGCGGCGTTCAGTGGCGCCTCTTGGGTCGCGGAGCCGGAGCGTGTGTTGGGCGCGAATGACCGCGTGCGCGTTGCCATTTGCGGACTGCATGGGCGCGGGGAAGATCATATCAAGGCCTATTCCCGCCTGAAGAACGTCGAAATTGCGGCGCTGTGTGACGTGGATGAAAACGTCCTGAGAAAGCGCCTCGCCGAGTTCGAGGTCAAGCCCAAAACCTATGTCGACGTCCGAAGGCTGCTGGAGGACAAGTCAATTGACGCGATCTCCATCGCCACGCCCAACCATTGGCACAGCCTGATGGGGATTTGGGCCTGCCAGGCCGGCAAAGACGTCTATGTGGAGAAGCCCTGCTGCCACAATCTGTGGGAGGGACGCCAGCTTTTGCGCGCCGCAGAAAAATACAATCGCATCGTGCAGCACGGCACGCAGATCCGCTCATCACCTGTCATCAAAGAAGCCATCCAGAAAATCCACGATGGGTATCTGGGCGACCTCTACCTGGCGCGCGGCTTGTGCTTCAAATGGCGGGACACGATTGGCCACGCGCCGGTTGAGCCAGTCCCGCCCGGCGTTCACTATGACCTGTGGACGGGTCCGGCGCGGCTTCTTCCCTTCACTCGGAATCATTTTCACTATAACTGGCATTGGTGCTGGAACTACGGCAATGGAGATTTGGGCAATCAGGGAGTTCACCAGGTGGATATGGCGCGGTGGGGACTGGGTCTGAAATTCCCCAATCGTATCGCCGCCGTCGGCGGACATTTCATGTTTGACGATGATCAGCAGACTCCCAACACGCTCAACTGCGCTTTCGAATTTGACCTGCCGGAGGGCAAGCGCCGCATGATGGAGTTCGAAGTCCGTCACTGGATCACCAATAACGAAGCCGGGATTGGCACGGACGGCCTGGTCGCGCCGGAGGACCGCTCCGATAAGCACCATAACACGATTGGCAATATTTTCTACGGCTCCAAAGGCTACCTCGCCACGGGTGATGAAGACGCCTGTGCTTACAAATCCTGGCTGGGACAGAAGCCGGGAGATCAAGGGCACGGATGCGGCGATCACTTTGGAAATTTCGTTGATTGTGTGCGCAGCCGCAAGC
>JBOGKI010000180.1:0-8204 GCA_050745605.1 Terriglobia bacterium
CAACTACAATTTGGATTACCGGCGAGCCCTCGAAAATGGCTATTACTGGCCGTTCGATTGTGATGTGAATGTGCCCGATCCGAGGGGTGCGTGGATTGAGTTGCCTATTTACACAGAGATGGTTCCGTTCTGGAGGATGCCGACTTCTAAGCGTCTGGGCTTCAGGAACAGTTTTGGTTTAGCCGGACCAAGCCCCGGCCATAAACTGAATCGCCTCCGCGACTTGCTGCGGTTTCGATATCCGCTCAAGCTTGATTTCTGCCGTATGACGCTCAACGAGCTGACATCCATGATGGATCGGGTTGTTCGGGAGGATCAAGCGGACCCTCGGCCCTACAGACCGATTGTGGCAATAGGGCACACAAAGGACTTCATTGACTCTCAAACAGTTGACGCTTTCCTTTCCTTCTTGCATGCGAAGGGTATACCCGTGGCGACGTTTGAGACGGTTCATTCGAGAATACCACTGAAGAAGCAGCGCGCAGCAGTCGCGGCAAGGCAAACTGACCGATGATATCTGAGCCGAACAGCCTTTCGCTTGCCCATCCACCGGAAGATCCCGGGCAACAAAGGACGGCAGGCCTCACGTACGTTCTCATCACGCCGGCGCGAAACGAAGCAGCGTTCATTGAGTCGACAATCAAGTCAGTGGTGGCGCAGGCCGTGCCCCCGGCGAAGTGGGTGATCGTCAGTGACGGCTCAACCGACAGTACCGATGAGATCGTGAGCAAGCATATGGCCGTGCACCCATGGATCGAACTGGTCCGGATGCCGGACCGTGGTGAACGCCATTTTGCCGGTAAGGTGCACGCCTTCAACGCGGGCTACGCCAGAGTAACGGGTGTGGACTACGACGTGGTGGCCAGTCTCGATGCCGATATCACTTTCGACGAGGAGTATTTCGGGTTCCTCTTGAAAAAGTTTGCTGAGAATCCCCGATTGGGTGTCGCGGGAACGCCTTTTAGGGAGAACTCGCGCCAGTACGATTATCGGTTCACAAACATTGAACATGTTTCTGGAGCCTGCCAGTTGTTTAGGCGTGAGTGCTTTGAAGAGATCGGGGGCTACTTGCCGGTAAAAGGCGGCGGTGTGGATTTTATTGCGGTCACCACCGCGAGAATGAAGGGCTGGGAAACCAGGACCTTTACCGAGAGAGTGTGTCTCCACCACAGGAAGATGGGAACGGCCCTGTGCGGAGGATTAGCAGCCGGGTTTAGGACAGGGGTCCAGGACTACGCACTCGGAGGCCATCCGCTTTGGGAGTTCTTCAGGACGGGCTATCAGATGACCAAGAAGCCTTTTTTCGAGGGAGGCTTGACTCTTGGACTTGGATACCTCTGTGCGCTGGTCCGGCGCACCGAGAGGGCCATTCCCCCTGAGACGGCGACGTTTATCCGTCGTGAGCAGATTCGGCGATTGAGGAAATTCTTTTCAAAAAGTTTGCGGCGTCTGACAACATCATGAACTGTAAGGTGGATTCGATCCCTGTCCGACTCGTCGACTCGTCTCGATCGCGGGGAACTGAAGCTTTGGCGGCCCATGACGCAGACAGCAAAGTGCCACGGGCCGGGCTTCTCATCATTAATGCCGATGATTGGGGTTGGGGCCCCGAGATAACGGAACGCACGCTTGAATGCCTGCGCGGCGGCTCTGTCTCCTCCGTAAGCGCCATGGTCTTTATGGAGGATTCCGAACGGGCCGCGGCATTGGCCCGCGAACAAGGTATCGATGCGGGGCTTCACCTCAACTTTACAACACCCTTTTCGGCACCGTTCTGTTCGGCACGGCTCGCGGAGCACCAGCACAAAATTGCCAGGTGCTTATTACGCCATCGTTTCGCCCAAGCCTTGTTTTACCCAACGCTGATGAGATCCTTTGAATATGTTGTGTCAGCCCAGGTCGACGAGTTCTGCCGTCTCTACGGGTCGGTGCCGTGCCGGGTCGACGGCCATCATCACATGCACCTTTGTGCTAACGTCCTCCTAGGAAGACTATTGCCAGGCGGGGCCGTCGTTCGGCGAAACTTCTCATTTGAGCCGCGAGAGAAGAGCTCCATTAACTACCTCTATCGCCAAGTCGTGGACCGCATGCTAGCACGTCGTCATCGGCTCGCTGACTTTTTTTTCTCGCTCACTCCGCTCGGGCCCCCGGCCCGCCTGCAACGGATATTCTCTCTGGCGCGCCAGTTCGCTGTTGAAATAGAGACGCATCCTGTCAACCCGGAAGAACATCGGTTTCTGGCGGAAGGGGAGATCTTCCGCTGGGCCCAGGAGTGCCCTATTGCGCCCGGTTTAGCTGTGACGCCGAATGGAAATACGTAGCGTCGATTCCAGTCTGCCTTTGGGTACGTCTGGCCTTCGGGGCTCAGCGCGATGACGGGCGAGGTGAAGCATATCTGCGTGTGCATTTGCACTTATAAGCGGCCGTATCTGCTCACACGGTTGCTTGGAGGACTTGGCGCACAAGATACACACGGCCGGTTCTCCTACTCGATCGTGGTGGTCGACAACGATCATTTGCGGTCGGCGGAGCCGGTCGTCTCGGCCTTCGCAGTCAGCTCGCCCGTTCCCATCCGCTATTGGATGGAACCTCAGCAGAATGTCGCGCTCGCGCGCAACAAGGCGATCGAGAACGCCAACGGCGATTTTATCGCCCTTATCGACGACGACGAGTTTCCGACCAAGCGGTGGTTGCTGACTCTGTTTGAGGCCTGCAATAAATATTATGCCGATGGCGCGCTTGGACCCGTCAGGCCGTACTACGGCGAAGGCGTGCCGAAGTGGATTGTTAAGGGCAAGTTCTACGACCGGCCAACTTACCCGACTGGGTTAGCCATCGATAGAACGAAGGGACGTACCGGCAATGTGCTGTTGAAAAGGCGGGTTTTCACGCCTGGAGAACAACCGTTCAGGCCGGAGTTTCGGTCAGGAGAAGATCAGGAGTTCTTCGGACGAAAGATCGAAGAGGGCTATGTGTTCATCTGGTGCCACGAGGCGGTGGCCTTTGAAGTTGTTCCTCCCGCACGGTGGAAGCGGACGTTCATGCTCAAGAGGGCTCTGCTCAGGGGGAGCGTCACTCCCCTTCACCCGACCTTCGGCGCGCGTGAAGTCGTAAAGTCAGTCGTCGCCATTCCCGTCTATACGCTCGCTCTGCCCTTTCTCCTAGCTTTAGGCCAGCACAGATTCATGAATGTTCTGATTAAGCTGTGTGATCACCTGGGAAGACTTCTTGCATGTGTGGGCATTAAACCGATAAACGTTGCGTACGTCACGGAGTAAAGGACACCGGTGAAACTGCGCGAACATCATCGTCTTATCGCCGAGCCCGGCGATCTTATTCTGGTAACGGGCGCGACCGGTTTCATTGGCACTAGGCTGGTCGCAAGTCTGCTCGACCTCGGATTTTGCAACCTGCGCTGCTTTGTCAGGCACTCGGGTGCGGTGCATAGGATCGAGGACCTGTCCGCCCAGAACCAGAACGGAACACGCGTCGAAGTGGTCAAGGGTAATCTTTTGTCGCCCGAAGACTGCGCCGCCGCAACTCGGGACGTGGCAGTGATTTTCCACCTCGCGGCCGGCCGAGGGGAAAAGGCCTTTGCCGACGCGTTCGCGAACTCGGTCGTCACAACCCGGAATCTTCTCGAAGCATGCGCTGGGAGCGGGTGCGTGCGGCGGTTTGTCAACGTCAGCTCGTTTTCGGTTTATGCCAACGTGCGCAAACTTCGCTGGAGACTTTTGGACGAATCGTGCCCGGTCGAAGAGCACCCTGAGCTCCGAGGTGACGCCTATTCCTTTGCGAAAGTCAAGCAGGACGAAGTGGTCAAGGAATATGCTGAAAGGTTCAGCATTCCGTACGTCGTCGTCAGACCTGGGTATGTTTATGGACCTGGGAACGAGAGCATCACTGACCGTGTCGGGACCGGCACCTTTGGTCTTTTCCTGCACCTTGGGGGGTCGAACAAGATACCCTTTACCTACGTGGATAACTGTGCTGACGCGATTGCGCTAGCCGGGCTAAGGAAGGGCGTCGACCGAGAGATTTTCAACGTGGTGGACGACGATCTGCCTTCCAGCAGGCAGTTCTTACGTCTCTACAAAAAGAATGTGAAGCGGTTCAACTCAATTTATATCCCTCATTTTGCGAGCTATGCGCTCTGCTATCTGTGGGAACGATATTCGGATTGGTCCGAGCGACAACTGCCACCGGCCTTTAACCGCAGGATGTGGCACGCGTATTGGAAGAAGACGCGTTATAGCAACGAAAAATTGAAGAATCGGCTGGCGTGGAGGCCCAAGGTACCCACGGCGGAGGGACTCAGGCGCTATTTCGAGGCCTGCCGGAATGCGGGGGGCCATGTTTAGGGTCGCCATTGTGGGGTGCGGCAAGATTGCAGATGACCACGCGTCCCAGATCCAGCGCATTAAGGGATGCGAGATGGTCGGAGTGTGCGACCGGGAGCCGCTCATGGCCCGGCAGCTCTACGAGCGGTTTCCAGTTGGGCGGTATTTCAGCGACTTGCGAGAGCTCCTGAGCGAAACCAGGCCCGACGTTGTCCACGTTACAACGCCGCCGCAAAGCCATTTCGATATTGCTAAGCTATGCCTGGAATGGGGAAGCCACGCTTACATCGAGAAACCATTCACGCTCTACGAAAGCGAAGCCCGAGAACTGATCGCTCTGGCGAACAGAAAGAGGCTGAAGATCACGGTAGGCCACGATGATCAGTTCAGGCACGCAGCGCGACGTATGAGGGCCCTCGTCCAAGAGGGCTACCTGGGCGGCAGGCCGGTACACATGGAGAGCTATTATTGCTATGAGCTGGGAGGGACCGGGTATGCGGGAGCGCTTCTTGGCGACAAGCAACATTGGGTTCGCAGGCTGCCAGGAAAGCTCCTGCAGAATGTTATCAGTCACGGCATTGCCCGGATTGCGGAGTTTTTGACGAGCGAGTCACCCAAGGTAATCGCGTATGGATTTGTGAGTCCAGCTCTCAAGAGTATGGGCGAAAGCGAAATCATCGATGAGCTGAGAGTCATCATCTCTGAAGAGGAGCGCACCACGGCCTATTTCACTTTTTCATCGCAGATGCGCCCCCCGCTCCATCAGTTCCGCATCTTCGGCCCTAAGAATGGGCTTCTTTTAGACCAAGATGAAGAGACGCTCATTGAGCTGCGTGGGAGCAGGTATAAGAGCTATCTAGAGAAGTTCTTACCGCCCTGCGTGTATGGGAAGCAGTACCTTGGGAACTTAAGAAGGAATTTAGGAGCTTTTCTTCGTAACGACTTCCACATGAAATCTGGAATGAAGTACCTGATCGAATCGTTTTATCAGTGTATCGTCGAAGGTAGCGAGGTGCCCATTCCCTACAGAGAAATTCTTTTAACCGCTAGGATTATGGACAGCATTTTTTATCAGCTGAATGGGAACGGGCCCGCGGTTCAGCCGCGGGGCGAGGTAACGTCAGCCCCCCCTGCTCGCCGCCGTCAGAACACGAGTGGACGACTCTTGTCTCCAGTATCCGATTGACCGCAGATGGCTGAACGGCGCTCTTTTCGCGAGGGCCTTGGGCTGCCGACGCGTGATACCGCGATAGACGGATGCAAATGGCTGGACAGCGTCCTTTCAGGAGAAGCTCTTCTGGCTATTTAGTGGAAGCACGTAATCCATTGATGCTGCGGCACATCGCTGTAGCAGTTGTGGGCTTCCGGCTTTTCAGCCCCGCTTTCGTTTCGTAGAAGCCAGCTCTTCGGGCTGAATGCGGGGCCTTCTGCGCGGTCTGGCAGCCCCCCGCCGGCTGCCCACTAAAAACCCGGAATTCCCTCAGGGGAGGGATGGTCAGCATGTCTCTCAGTGGTTCTTCAGCACGCGAGGCCGGCGATGGCAGGCAATCCTATTGAGGTCAGCATCAAGGGCAGGTGGGTCACAGTTCCCGCCTTGGAGATCGGCGGGAATAGCATCGTGGTCCGGGGAAGCTGGCTCAAGGTTGCGGCTGTGCATGATGAGGAATGGCTCGAAGCTGAGCTCCAGGGTGCCGAACGGCATGTGAAGAGGCTGAAGGAGCAAGGATCGGATGGGCTGCACGCCGATATCTTCACCTTCACGCAGAGAGTACCCGGATCGCTTTCTAGGTACGAGTATGCAGTCGAGTGGGATAGTATTGCTGCTGCCCGCACGACGAGCTTCAAGGCCTGGTGGGAGAAATTGCCCCAGGAAACTCGCAAGAACGTGCGCAGATCGCAGAGGCGCGACGTGGTCGTTACTGTCAAGCCCTTTGACGATGACTTGGTTAGGGGAATCATGTCGGTAAACGACGATTCCCCGATGCGACAGGGCATGCCCAACACTCACTACGGGAAGACCTTTGATCAGACAAGAAAGGACCACTCCTCATTTTTGGATCGGAGCGACTTTATTTGCGTCTGTCTGGGGAATGAACTGATCGGGTTTCTTAAGATAGTCTACAGAGGAGATGTTGCCTCGATATTAAACCTGGCCGTGAAGCCGAGTTGTTATGATAAGAGACCTGCCAACGCCTTGATCGCAAAGGGCGTTGAGCTTTGCGAGGTAAGAGGAGTGTCTCACCTGACGTACGGAATGTTTAATTACGGTAACAAGCGGGGTGGCCCTTTGCGCGAATTCAAGATCCGAAACGGGTTCGAAGAGTTCCCGACTCCACGGTATTACGTTCCCCTCACACCATGGGGGCAGCTTTGTGTGGCATTAAAACTCCATCGCGGCCTTCTCCGGATCCTTCCACACCGTGTCATAACGATTGTTGTTAATGCACGCGCAAGATGGTATCGTTTCAAACAGTTGATGAGCCGGTGTAGCTCAATGGTAGAGCGGCCGAATCGTAATCGGCAGACGGGGTGTTCAATTCCTCCCGCCGGCTCCGATCTTTAGGCTGCAGTTGACGACACCGTTTCAGTAGGAGCATACCGTCAACTTTCCTTTTCTTAACATATTGATCTGACGCTGGACCTCACATGCCGGGAATCGTGGGTTTAATCACTAAAATGCCGCGCGAACAGGCCGAGGGCCAACTGGGCCGGATGGTCGAATCCGTCCGCCATGAGTCTTTCTACAGGACGGGGACATGGATCGACGAGTCCTTGGGCGTGTACGCCGGCTGGGCCGTTCGCAAGAATTCCTTCGCCGACGGAATGCCCGTCCGAAATGAACGAGGGGACGCGATCCTCATCTTTTCAGGGGAGGAGTATCCTGAGCCGAGACTTACTCGCCACCTTAAGGAACGGGGGCATGAGTTGAAGGATGGTGGACCTTCTTATCTCGTCCATCTGTACGAGGAGGACCCCGGCTTTCCGGCCTGCTTGAACGGGCGCTTTCACGGACTGCTCACCGACCGGTCTTGCGGAACGGTGATGCTCTTCAACGACCGGTACGGAATGCACCGGGTGTATTATTACGAGGCGAAAGACGCTTTTTATTTCGCCGCAGAAGCTAAAGCAATTCTTGCGGTCCGTCCCGAACTGCGGAGAGTTGACCTGCGGGGCCTGGGCGAGTTTGTGGCCTGCGGCTGTGTTTTGGAAAATCGCACGCTCTTTGAATCAGTTTACGTGCTGCCCGCTGGCTCAGCCTGGGTTTTTTGCAACGGCGTTGTCAGGTCAAAGCGTGCGTACTTCGAGCCAAGAGAATGGGAAGAGCAAACATCCTTGGAGCCGGAAACATATTACCGGGAGCTGCGAGAAGTGTTCACGCGGAATCTTCCTCGCTACTTCAACGGCAATGAGCCGGTCGGGGTGTCGCTCACCGGGGGGTTGGACACCCGGATGATCATGGCTTGGCATAAGGTCGACCCTGGATCGCTTTCTTGCTACACCTTTGGAGGAACTTACCGCGATTGTCAAGACGTGGTTGTGGCACGGAGAATCGCCCACGCATGCGGTCAGCCTCATCAGGTAATTCAGGTGGGTAGCGAGTTTCTCTCGCGCTTTTCCCATTACGCCGAGCGCGCGGTGTATCTCTCCGACGGCTGTGTTCAGGTGAGTCGTGCGCCTGATCTCTATGTTAACGAGAAGGCCCGCGCAATCGCCCCCGTCCGGATGACGGGCAACTACGGCAGCGAAGTGTTACGGTGGGCGCCAGCCTTCAAGGCCGTGACGACCCCCTTGGGGCTGCTCTGTCCAGAATTTCTCTCCCACGTCGATACAGCGAGCACTACGTACTCTTCCGCGGTTCAGGGC
>JBOGKI010000181.1:0-8180 GCA_050745605.1 Terriglobia bacterium
GTGCGGAGGGGCAATGAACATTCTCTATATCTCACAGTATTATCCGCCGGAGTGTTGCGCGCCGGCGCGCGTCAGCGAGCTGGCGCGGGAATGGTCACGCGCCGGGCATGAGGTTCGAGTGCTGACGGGATTTCCCAATCATCCGGATGGCCGAATTCACCCGCAGTATCGCCGTCGATGGAAATCCGGTTTCTGCCGGGAGCAGCACGATGGCGTCGAAATTTTCCGCACCTGGCTTCATCCCTCGGCAAACCGCGGCGTCTGGAATCGCTCCGCTAATTTCCTGTCATTTGCTTTGTCTGCCGTCGTGTCCGGCGTGCGTATCGCTCCAAGGGATGGCGTGGTCATCGCCACATCGCCGCCGATCCTGGTAGGCGCTGCCGGCTATGCCGTGGCTCGCCGCGCCGGCCTGCCGTTTGTGTTTGAGGTCCGAGACCTGTGGCCGGAATCTCTGGAGGCCGTGGGGCAAGCGTCGAGGAATTCGGCGCTTTATCGAGCCGTCGGGCGGCTGGCAAATTTTCTTTACCGCAAGGCGGACCGGATCGTGGTGGATGGAGATTGGAAACGTCGCAAGCTTGTGGGTGATGGCATTCCGGAGGCCAAGATCACCGTCAACCGAAACGGCGTCGCCGCGGAATTCCTGGAGCGGAATCTCGAGGCGGGTGGTGAGCGGGCGAGGCAGATCCGGCGTCGGCTCAATCTGGATGGACGGTTTGTAGCGATTTATGCCGGGACGCTGGGTATGGCCCATCGCCTCGAGACCGTTCTGGAAGCGGCCCACTTGCTCCGCGAGAGGTGCGAGATCGCTTTCGTCCTGATCGGTGACGGCGCCGGCCGTGAAACGCTTATCCGCCAGATGCGGGAGATGAATCTTCGGAACACGCACATTCTTAGTCGCGTGCCGCGAGAATCCGTTCCGGATTATCTGGCAGCCGCGGACGCTTGCCTGGCGCCGCTACGAGCCAGCGAAGCTTTTCACACTGCCATTCCCTGCAAAATGTTTGAGGCGATGGCGGCGGCCAAGCCGGTCATTCTGGGCGTTCAGGGCGAAGCCGCGGAGATTCTGAGAGAGGCGGACGCGGGTATTTGCGTACCGCCCGAAGATGCCAGGGCGTTGGCCGACGCGGTTCTTCATCTCGCCAGCCACCCCGCCATCGCCCGCCAGCTCGGGAAAAACGGACAAAGCGCAATTCTGTCCCGGCACTCGCGCCGCGATCAGGCTCTGGCTTACCTCGATTTGCTCTGCGAGCTTGAGGAGAGCGACGAACTCGTGCGGCACGTGCCGGAGCAGGTTCATTCGCTGCCCGTCGCGTTGAAGGAACCGGTTTGAAAGCATGTCGACCCAGCCGGGCGGGGTTTTTTCCTTTGCCACAAAGATCGGCTTCGGCTGGAATTTCCTTTGAAGAAGGAATGAAAACCGCATGAAGCAAGTGGGGCACAGTTTGCGATCTCACGAAATACAGATTGAAGACGTTCCCGCGCCTTGCTGTCAACCGAAAAACCTGCTGGTGGCCACGGCGGCTTCATTCATCTCCAGCGGCACGGAGCGGGAGCTTCTCAAGCGCGGAGGCGCGAGGTTGATCCGGGCGGCATTCGACCGGCCGGATTTGGTTCGCATGATGCTGCGCCGCATTCGCTTGAACGGCCCCGCGCAAGTCGCCGCCACCATCCGTTGCCGCATGGACATTCCGTTGCCCCTCGGCTATAGCTCCGCGGGCGTGGTGATCGAGGTCGGAGCCGGGGCGGAGGGATTTAGTGTAGGTGATCGCGTGGCCTGCGCGGGCGCTGGGGTTGCCACACATGCCTCCATCAATTGCGTGCCGCAAAATCTGAGCGTCAAGATTCCAGGTGAAATGAGCTTCGAGGAAGCCGCCTCGGTGGCGCTCGGCGCGATTGCCATGCAAGGGGTGCGCATCGCTGGAGTCAGCCTGGGGGAGCGCGTGGCCGTCATCGGGCTGGGATTGGCCGGCCTCTTGACGGGCCAGATTTTGAAAGCGGCCGGATGTCAGGTCATCGGGATTGACCCTGATAGCGACAGAGTGTGGATCGCGCCGGAATTGGCATTTGATGAAGCGTATCCCAGCCCGGTGGCCCGAGAGTGTTTGCGGAGTGGCCCTGGGTGTGATGCGGTGATCCTGACTGCGGCGACGGCATCCCGGCAACCGGTGGAGCTGGCGGGTGAGCTGGCGCGGGATCGCGGCATTGTCGTCGTGGTGGGTGATGTGCGCGTGGATGTGCCGCGCGAGCTCTATTACAAGAAGGAGCTGCAAATCCGTTACTCCCGCTCCTACGGACCGGGGCGCTACGACCTCAGCTACGAAGAAGAGGGCAGGGATTATCCGCCGGGCTATGTCCGTTGGACTGAGAAGAGAAACATGGAGGCTTATCTCGCCCTGGTCGCGGCGGGTAAAGTTCGGGTGCTGCCCTTGATCACTCATCGCTTCCCGGTCGAGAATGCCGGCCAGGCTTACGATCTGCTAGCGGGCCGGACGGCGGAGAGGCATCTCGGCATTGTCCTGACCTATCCCCACGCGGCGAGGAGTGAGAAGAAAGTGCAAGTGAGATCTCCCGGGCCGTGGAAACCCATCCTCAAAGCGGGCCGACGCCAGCTTCGCATCGGCTGGATCGGAGCAGGGAACTTTAGCCGATCCATCCTGCTGCCGGCGCTTCGGCGCGTTGATGGAATCAAACTGCTGGGTGTGGCCAACGCCGGTGGAATGTCAGCGAAGGCCGCTGCCCGCCGCTTCGGATTTGAATATTGCGCGGCTGACGCCGGCGAAGTTCTTTCCGATCCCGAGGTCGATGTGGTTTTCATCGCCACGCGCCATCATCTTCATGCGGCCCTGATCAGTGCGGCGCTCCATGGGGGCAAGCACGTTTTTGTTGAAAAGCCGCTGTGCGTGAGCCAAGAAGAGATCGCCCATATTCGGTCCGCTTACGAAGGCTCCTCTCAAATTCTGTCCGTAGGTTTCAACCGCCGCTTCTCCCGGCCCGCTCGCGAATCGATCCAATTCCTCCAAGGGCGGCGTGGTCCCCTTTCCGTCTTTTACCGGGTCAACGCTCCAACCTTGCCGCCTGGGCATTGGGTTCTGGATTCGGTGCAAGGCAGGGGACGCATCATTGGCGAGGTTTGCCATTTCGTGGACTTTATCCAGTTTATAACCCAATCGTTGCCGGTCCGCGTCCAGGCGTGGCCGTTGCCTCAATCCACGGGAAATATGGAGGATAACTTCGAGACCCACCTGGACATGGAGGATGGCTCCTCTGCTCGCCTGTCCTATATTTGTTCAGGCGCCGCGACGCTGGCCAAGGAAAGAATCGAAATACACGGTGACGGCAGGACCGCGATCATTGATGACTTCAAAAAGTGCGTGTTCTTCGACTCGCATCACAGGGGCGCCCTGCGGTTGCTTCGACAGGACAAAGGGCACGAGTCAGAGGTCCGGGCTTTCATTGAGGCGGTTCGCCAGGGTGGGCCATCTCCCATCTCTCTTGCTTCGCTTGCCGCGACGACTCTGGCCACGCTTAAGATTCGGGAGTCGTTGCTTACGGGCGAGCCGAAGTCTTTCCTTGAGGCCGACCATGACTCCTTGTACCTTGCGGAGCCGGTGCCAGCCACGAGTAAAGTGTGAATCCATCGCCGCGGCTCTGGACGAAATCTCAACCTGAAACTCGAGTTGGAGGAAAAATGAGAAACCGGTTCGAGCGCAGAGTCCTCGGGTTGTTCTTGATGCTTCTAGCGATCTGCCTGCTTCCTTTTGTGGTGGTGGCCGGCCCGAAAATTCTGGGTCAAATCGTGCGTTCGCAGGGCACATCGTTGGGTGGAATTCCCGTTCCGAACGAAGGGAGTGTCGATGCCGGAGACACGATCGAAACCACAGCATCCGGCAGCGCGCTCCTGAGGTTCGGATCCGGCGCTGAGGCGGTCTTGGGCGCCCGCACTCGTGTCACCTTCAGCGGTGAAGCCGGCAAACTTACCGCCAACCTGGCTGCAGGCGGCATGACGATTGAAACGCTTGGCGCGACGCCGTTCATTACGCTCACCGCAAATTGCCGGATCGAACCGGCGGTGCAAGCTCCCGTGACTTACGTCGTTTCTTTCGCGCCCGGGCAGGGGACAGCCGTCCAGTCAAAAAACGGAACAGTTCGAGTCACCGAGGTTCAGTCCGGAAGGACGCGGCTTGTTTCTTCCGGCGAGCAAACCCTGATTGCCCAGAACGCTTCCAGCCCCCCTCCTGCCGGAGCGCAGCAGGAGCCTGGAAAGGCCTCGCCCAGCCTGCCTGCCGGTCCGGCGCAACCTGCCTCTGTGAGGCCGCAGGCTCCGGTTTCCACTTCTGCAACTGCGCCGCAAGAAGGCGGCCAGCCCGCGCCGAGTCAACCTGCCGGACCGTCAACTCCCGCCGAAGTTCGCCATCATGGCTCTAGTGGAATCATTCTGCTGGTGGTCGGCATCGCAGGTGCCGCCGGCGCCGCGCTGGCAGCCTCCGGCGGTGGCCACGGCCCGGCAAGCCCGAGCGGCCCCTGACGCGTCGCCACGCGCTTTCGCTGTTGCTCTGCGATCCATTCCTGCCCCTTGCAGCACTCCGCGCCTCAAAACCCCACCCGGAACATTCAGTTCTTGATGGATCCGCCCAGCCGCTCGACCGCGGACCGGTACTCGGAATTCGCCGTGGCGAGCGAGGCGGCGATCTGGTACTGCTCTCTTGCTTCCTGCAAGTTCCCTTGCCTTTCAAGCGCGCTCCCCAGATTGAACCGGGCGCGCGCGTCCCGTGGATTCAGGCTCACGGCGCGGCGATATTCAAAGATCGCTCGGTTCAAGCTGCCCTGCTGGGCGAACGCATATCCAAGATTCGCGTGGGAAGCCGAGTCCTGGCGATTGAGCAAAATCGCCAAGCGGTACTCCGTGATGGCCGAGGACCAGTCGCGCCGAGTTGCGAAGGCGTTTGCAATGTTGTAGTGGAAGAGGCCGTTGGCCGGCTGCAAACCCAGAGCCGCCTCGAACTCGCTGAGGGCGCCTGGACGGTCTCCCTGAGCTTGGAGGGCGAGACCCAGGTTGTTGTGCTCGGCCGCATCACCAGGCTTGAGTCGCAGGGCTGCGTGATATTCCGGGATCGCATCCTTCCAATCCTGGCGCGCGGAGAGAACATTCGCCAGGTTGTAGTGGAAAAGCGCGTCGGCAG
The DNA here is from genome assembly GCA_050745605.1 of Terriglobia bacterium. Lineage (GTDB taxonomy): Bacteria > Acidobacteriota > Terriglobia > UBA7540 > UBA7540 > CALCEB01. The sequence continues at coordinate 5,181 of JBOGKI010000181.1, forward strand.
GGTTCAGGTGAACCGCCTCCTGGTAATTCTTGATAGCCTCTTCAACGTGGCCCTCCTGCGCTAACGCCAGCGCCAAATTGTTATAGGCCTCAGCATCCTTAGGGTTCAGCTTCAAGGCCTCATGGTACTCATCGATGGCCTTGGCGATCTCTCCCTTTGCCGCCCAGGCGTTTCCCAGGTCATAGTGGGCCGCAGCCAGCCGCGGCCTCGCCTTCAGGACTGCCTGGTATTCCACGATGGCATCGTCCCAACGGCTCTGCGAGGCGTAGGTATTTCCCTGGGCGAGCCGCTGGTCGAGCCTTGATTGACCGAAGCTTCCCATCGCGGCCAGAAGCATCCAGCAGGCGGTTTGGTAGATAATCGGCTTCATTCCTTAACCCGCGACCCATCAACCTCTCTTGCGAAACGATCGTTGATCCTTGTCACTTCGAACTAACCTTTGATTTCTCTTGTGCGCTCAGGTCCTCAAGGAGTGCTTGATATTCCGTCTTTAATGTGGACTGATCCGGCGCCAGCAGGGAAGCCTGATAATAGAGCTTGAGAGCCGCCGCCCGGTTTCCGCCCGCAGCCAGTGCATCGCCGAGGTCGTAGACGGTTCCCGCATCGCCCGGCTCGATCTCGAGCGCCGCGCGGAACTCAGTCACCGCCTCGTCCAGTTCTCCGCTCAGGTAGAGCGCGAGCCCCAAGCTTCTGTGGGCATCGGCATCCTTTGGCCGGAGGCGGGTCAGCGCGCGCTCCGCCACAATCATGCCTTGAAGATCGCCTTTCTGATCCAGGAGGCGGCCGAGGTGGAAATAATTTGCAGCGTCCTGTGGATTCAGCCGCACCGCGTTTTGATATTCTGAAATAGCTCCGCCAAGGTTCTTGTCCTGTTCGAGAAGGCTGGCCAGAACGGCATGAGCTTCGCCGTTGGAGGGTTGGATCTCCAATCCCTGACGATAAATTGTGATGGCCTCGTCCCATTGGCTCTGCTCGCCCAGCGTCTGGCCCAAAGCAAACAGGACTGCGGCATTACCAGGCTCCGCCTTCAGCGCGTCGCGGCAGAGGCTCTCCGCCTGGGACCATTGTTTCCCGGCCGCAAGCTGAGCGGCCCGCGCCAGGTCCTTCGCCACGACCTCGCGGGGCGACGGAGGCGGCGGCTGCGGCGGGCGGGCGGCGCGCAGGGCGTTCAACAGGACCTCCTCAGCGCCGGCTTTACGCAGGCTTGCCAGGTAGTCATCCGTGGGCTGGAAGTTGATGCCGTGCTTCTCCACGAGTTGCGCGAGGCGAAGGCTCGGAACGCCTCCCTGAACTAGTCCGGTGACCTGCGCCTGAGTCAGCGGTCTTACCGGCTTCTGCGCAGCGCAAGCCCATGCCGCGGGCAGCAAGAACCATGCGAGGATGATCGTGGCGCATTTCATAGCGTGTTCCGAGGGTTTGCGGCCAAGTAGCCGACAGCGCCTGCATCGAGATTATATGCCTGCCCTTTCATGCCATTCAAGCGGACGTCCGCCCCAATGGCCCAAAATGGAATTGACGGCTGACGCCGAAACAACTAATGTCAATTCTTCCCGGCAATTCATCCATGCCGATTCGCACCATTATCGAGCCCTTCCGCATCAAGAGTGTTGAGCCCCTCCATTGGACGACTCGCGAGCAGCGTGAAAATCTGCTGCGCGCCGCCCATTACAACCTTTTTCTGGTTGAAGCCAGCGACGTGTTGATTGACCTGTTGACGGACTCGGGCACCGGCGCCATGAGCATCTACCAGTGGGGGGCGGTGATGGAAGGGGATGAAAGCTACGCCGGCAGCCGCAGCTTCAACCGTTTTCGCGCCGCAGTTCAGGGTATTTTTGGCTATCGGCACGTGATTCCCACGCATCAAGGGCGCGCCGCGGAGCGGATTCTTTTTTCCGTGATGTGCAAGAAGGGCGACGTGGTGCCGAACAACACTCACTTTGATACCACCCGCGCCAATATCGAAGCGGCCGGAGCCGAAGCGGTTGACCTGCCCATTGCTGAGGGTCTTGAACCTTCGCTGCTACACCTCTTTAAGGGAAACATGGACCCGGGGCGCCTGGAGGAACTCATCCAGCGCGTCGGCCGCGAGCGCGTCCCGCTGGTGATGCTCACCGTGACCAACAATTCCGGTGGGGGCCAGCCCGTTTCCATGGAAAACGCGCGGGCGGTGAGTGCCGTTTGCCGCCGCTACAGCATTCCGCTTTATTTTGACGCCTGCCGCTTTGCGGAAAACTCTTACTTCATCAAGTTGCGGGAAAAGGGGTACGAGTCGAAAACGCCCAAGCAGATTGCGCGGGAGATGTTCGCCCTGGGAGATGGTTGTACCATGTCTGCCAAGAAGGACGGCATGGCCAACATCGGGGGATTTCTCTGCACCGACAATGAGGCGCTAGCCCAGCAGGAAAAGGACATCCTCATCCTCACCGAGGGCTATCCCACATACGGCGGCCTGGCGGGGCGCGACTTGGAAGCCATCGCCGTGGGGCTTGATGAGGCGTTGGACGAGGATTACCTCCGTTACCGCATCGTGTCCACCGGCTACCTGGGCAAGCACCTGACCGAGGGTGGCGTTCCTATTGTCCAGCCGCCCGGCGGCCACGCCATTTATCTGGATGCGCGCGCCTTCCTGCCGCACGTTCCACCGGCCAGTTTTCCGGGGGTCGCCCTGGCCAACGAGCTTTACCTGGAAGGCGGCATCCGCTCGGTGGAGATTGGCGCCTTGATGTTCGCGGGCGCCGCCAAGATGGACCTCGTCCGGCTGGCGATCCCACGCCGTGTTTATACCCAGAGCCATATCGATTATGTGATCGAAGTGGGGCTTGAGGTTTGGAAGCATCGCGACCGAATTCAGGGCATGCGCCTGACTCATGAAGCTCCCTTCCTGCGCCATTTCACTGCCCACCTGGAACCGGTTGGTAACCCTTAGCACTAGCCTGAATTTCGTAACCTTGGGACGGAGACCGGAAGGGGGCGGTTTTAACCGTGCCCTTCCGGTTCACG
>JBOGKI010000182.1:0-8176 GCA_050745605.1 Terriglobia bacterium
GGCGGACTCGCGCTTGACTCCAGGACCCGTGACGATTAGACTCACCTTGGCGGAACGTTCCATGCGAAGTCTGGCAAGAGTCCTGGTAATGGTCATGATGCTGGCGCTGTTGAGCCCGGCCCTGGAGTGCGCGGGCCCGCCGCCGCCGCGCCCGATGGCCATGAATTGCTGCAAGGCGATGAACAACGCCTGCCGTGCGCATCAGTCTGAAGGGCAATGGGATTGCTGCCAGCACACCGTTTCCCGGTCCGGCACGGGTTCGCTCACGCTGCCCCCGGCTCCCGTGGACGGCCGATCTTCCCTGGCGCGAGTGCCTGTTTTTGCCGTGACGGCCCAGGCGCTGGCTTTGGCAACCTGCACGGATCATTTGATGGTCAGCCGGCCCCACCCGCCGCCTCGCGTCCCTCTCTTTGTAGTCCAAAGGGTTTTCCGCATTTAGATCCTCTCGTCGTCCCTCAGTCCCGAACTCATGGAGTCCGGTAGCGAGGATTCGCGTCTCGCTGCGCGCAAGCCCGCTGGGGCGGCGTCGCGTGGCATTGCCGCCCGGAGACGGGCGTGAACTCCTCTTGCGCCACCGGACCGGCATCATCAAACAGCTCAGGAGGTTTGAATGCTTACCCGTTCGATTTCCGGCCCGTTCCGGACCCGGCGCATTGCTGTTTTTGCATGGATGGCGCTTGTTCCGGCAGTTGCTTTACGCGCGGCAAACCGCGCCCGCGGCCCAGAGCATGCGGCGGTTGAGTGGAAAACCCCGGCCCGGTGGCGGCATGGACTTCGATCGACGCCTGGGACGGTGTTCATCGGGCCGCGAGGAATTCGCTTCCAGGCAGAACGGCGAAACTCGATGGCCTGGCCCTACGAGGAGATTCAGACTTTTTACGCCTCGCCCCGCCGGCTGTTGATTTGCAGCTACACAAGTCGCGGCTGGCATCTTCCGGGCACGCGGAGCTTCCGTTTCGATTTGGGCCAACCTCTGCCGCCCGCCGTCGCCACCCGCCTGTCCCGGCGCATCGGCAAGCCTTCGCGCAATGCAGATCCCATGGCTAACGCTCCGGCTTTTGCAGCGCTCGCGGCGCGGCATCCCACGCGACTAGGCGGTAGCAACGGCATGCTCCGCTTCCGCGATCGCGGCATTGACTATGTGACGCGCGGCGTTGGGGACGGCCGGAGTTGGCAGTGGGCAGATATTCAAACGATTGCCAACCCTGATCCCTATCACTTTCGCGTTACCGGCTTCCGGGAGACATATGACTTCGACCTAAAGCAGCCGATGTCTGAGGCGCTCTTTGATCGCCTTTGGGATTCTGTCTATGGCCGAGGTCTGGAGCTTGGGGTCACGACTGACCCCTTCGGGAACAGCGCACCCATTGCCCGTACAGGAATGAACGAGGAACGATGACCTCCCCCGAGGGTGATCTGGTGCAAAAGGACTTGCTTTACCAGCGAGCCATCTCGCTTGAGTATTTCACCGTGGCCTGGTGCGTGGTGGAAGTCATTGTCGCGCTGGCCGCGGGGATAAAGGCGGGAAGCGTTGCTCTGGTCGCATTCGGCCTCGATAGTGCCATCGAGGTAGTCGCGGCCGCTTCAGTGCTCTGGCGATTCAAGCAGTCCGCGCTCGATGCACAAAGGGCAGAGGACTGGTCCGCGAAAGCCGTGGGCGCGACGTTCTTTGGTCTGGCCGGATTTGTGGGCTATGAGTCTGTCACTGATCTATATTTTCGCCGTGCTCCGCAGGAGAGTTTGCCAGGAATCATCCTCGCTGCAGCGGCATTGGCCATCATGTCCCTGCTCGGTATCTCCAAACGCAGCCTCGCGACGAAGCTAAGCAGCCGCGTGTTACTGGCTGACAGCGCCGAGAGTCTGGCCTGCGCGTACTTCTCAGCAGCTCTACTTCTCGGACTCGTCCTGAATGCGTGGTTGCGTTGGTGGTGGGCCGATCCGGCGGCGGCGGTGGCGATAGCCGCCCTGATGGTACGGGAGGGATTTGAAATATTTTCAGGAGGTGAATAACGTGCTTGGTCATCTTAATGCGGGCTCAGCTTTCGCGGAGACATGGGCGTCTCGCTGGAAACCGGGTCATCAAAGGCACGCCGGTATGCTCCATGCCGAAGTCCAGCGATACGCTTCCTGGGTTTCGGTTACGACCTTAGCTGCGTTGTCAGTCCTCCTCCTGTGGCCGCTTGCGGCTCGCGCCGGCCAGCAGCAGCCTTCTCCGACATTGCCGTTGGAGATGAATGCTGGCCAGGCAACATCCCAGCTCCCATCAGCAATTCCGCTCACCAGCTTGGTCGAAGAGGCTGAACGCAACAACCCGCGCATTATCGCGGCGCGCCGCGCCTGGCAGGCCGCCACCCAGGTCCCATCCCAGGTCTCGACTCTGCCGGACCCCGAAGTGGCGATTCAGCAGTTCAGTGTCGGCAGCCCGCGCCCGTTCGCGGGTTTTACCAACAGCAACTTCGCTTACGTCGGGTTCGGCATTTCGCAGGACATCCCTTACCCCGGCAAGCTGCGCCTGCGCGGTGAAATCGCAACCCGCGACGCCGCGGTGGACCGCGACCAACTCCAGCTTGTCCGCCGCGAGGTGATCGAGCAGTTGAAAGCCACTTACTTCCAGCTCAGTTACATTCAGCAAACGCTCGGCATTCTGTACCGCGACCAGAAATTACTGGCCGAGGTTGAGAAGATCGCGGAAGCGCGCTACCGGGTGGGCGAAGGTAACCAGCAAGACGTGCTTAAAGCGCAACTGGAAGAGACCAAACTGCTGCCCGAGATCGCTTTACATCATCAGGAGATGGGAACGCTCGAAGCGCGCCTGAAACAGCTTCTGAACCGTGCTGCGGATTCGTCCGATCTCACCGCCGAAACGCTCACCGAAACCCCGCTTCCTTACACCGTGGACCAACTGATGGCTCATATTCGCAGCGGAAATCCGAATGTCGAGGCGGAGCAGCAAATGGTGCGCCAGCAGGGCTTGCAAGTGGCGCTCGCCCACAAGGATTTTTATCCAGACTTCAACGTGCGGTATATGTGGCAACACACCGCCGAGCAGTTTCGCGATTACTACATGCTGACACTTGGTGTTCAGGTTCCTATCCACTGGCGCCGGAAGCAGAGGCCGCATCTGGCCCAAGAAGTTGAAAAGCTCAACAGCTCGCGGCGTTCCTATGAAGCCCAAGTACAACAATCGTACTTTGATGTCCGCGATCAATATCTCGCCGCTGAGACTGACGCGCACGTGCTCACGATCTACCGGCAGGGTTTAATCCCTCAAGCCGCGGCTACGTTTAACGCGGGACTCGCGGCTTATCAGACCGGGCGAGAAGACTTTCAGACGCTGCTTGATTCGTTCCTCGACGTTTTGAATTTGGATGTCGAGTATTGGCGGACGCTGACCGGCCATGAGACGGCGTTAGCACAGTTGGAAGAACTGACGGGGCTAACTCTGCCGTGACTGCACGATACCGTGGTGGTCGCGCCCGGATGGGAGCGCGTTCGCGGATCGTCCCTGGCAAGGCAAGTTTTGGAGCCTAAAGCACCAAGGAGTTTTGAGCCATGAAGAATTATCGCACAGCGTTCCTGGTCACGCTGATTGCAGCCATCCTGCTGGCGGCCGGGCTAGGTTTCGTGGGTTGGAAAATCTATAGCCGCCCTCGCCCGAAAACCGCCGATTCCCAACCCATGAACGCTACATCCTCTGCGGCTGCAGCCGGAGGTGAGGAGCAGAAGCCGGCTCCGGCAACTCCGGCGGAGACGCCGCTCGCTCCGGTTCAACTCTCGCCTCGGCGGCTGCAAAGCATCGGCGTAGAAACCGGCGTCGTCGAGGAGAAGTCGGTTTTCAACCAGATTCGCACAGCGGGCAACGTCGATGTGGACGAGCAATTCCTATCATACGTGCAGCTTCGCTTCGCTGGGTGGATCCAGCAGGTGTTTGCGAATTACACGTATCAATACATCCGCAAAGGCCAGCCGCTGTTCACCATTTACAGTCCCGATCTGGTGACCACCGAACAGGAATACCTGATCGCAAAGCAGAACAAGAGCCTGCTGGCCGGAAGTCCGGTGCCCGGGGTGGCTTCCGGAGCGAACTCCCTGGTCAGTGCCGCGGCGGAGCGCCTGAGCCAGTGGCAAGTCCCCGCCCGCGAGATGGCCCGTCTCGAAGCCACGGGCCAAGTGCGTCATGAGCTTGAAATCGATTCACCGGTTTCCGGCTACATCACCGAACGCAATGCGTTGCCCCACATGTACGCGCAGCCTGAAACGCGGCTTTACACCATCGCCAATCTCTCGACCGTGTGGGTCTACGCCGATGTTTTTCAAAACGAAATCGGACAAGTTCGTCTGAGCGACCGCGCCATGGTCACAGTCGATTCGTACCCTGGTCGCGCTTTTTATGGCCGGGTGGATTACATCTGGCCACAAGTTGACATGACGACGCGAACGGTGAAAGTGCGGTACGCCTTCCCAAACCCCGGACTGAAATTAACACCCGGTATGTTCGTGAACGTCAGCATGAAGATTGCTCTGGGCCGGCGCCTGGTCATCCCCGCCTCGGGTGTTTTCCATGCCGGAACGCAAGACATCACGTTTATTGATCACGGCGACGGTTATCTTGAGCCGCGCGCGGTTGAGCTGGGACCCCAAGCCGGTGGCGAGGATATCGTTCTTAAGGGGCTGAAGGCCGGAGAGCGCATTGTAACCTCCGCCAATTTCCTGATCGATTCGGAAAGCCAGCTTCAGGCGGCCCTTGGCTCGTTTCTGCCTCCCCCGCCCGGAGCGGGCACTGCCTCAGCGATGAATCGAGCTCAGGCCAATCTCCAATTCACCACCAACCCCTCTCCGCCTCATAAAGGAAGCAATCTGGTTCAAATCCAGCTTACGGACACTCACGGCAAGCCGATCACCGGCGCCGATGTGAAAGTGACATTTTTCATGCCCGCCATGCCTGCCATGGGTATATCCGCCATGCGCGCGGTGCTGTCATGTTCGGACCATGGGCAGGGGCACTATCAGGGAACCGCGCAACTTCAGACCGGCGGAGCCTGGCAGGTCGCCATCGTCGCCCAGAAAGGCAGCCAGGTGATCGCCGCCAAGCAGCTTACCTTGAACGCGACCGGGGGCATGTAACGTGATTAATCGCTGGATTCAGTGGTGCGCCCGCCATCGCTTTCTGGTATTTACCGGTACCCTTCTGCTCGTGCTCGCCGGCGTTTGGTCCATGAAACATATTCCCCTCGACGCCTTGCCGGACATCTCGGACGTCGAAGTCATCATCCATACGCGCTGGGCCGGCGAGCCGCCCGATATTATCGAAGACCAGGTCACCTATCCTATCGTGACGACGATGCTGGCGGCTCCGCGCGTGAAGGCCGTGCGCGCGCAGACGATGTTTGGCGATTCCTATATTTTCGTGGTTTTCCAGGACGGCACCGACCTCTACTGGGCTCGGTCCCGCGTGCTGGAGTACATGCAGGAGATGCAGGGAGAGTTGCCGCCGGATGTGCACCCGGTTATCGGGCCTGACGCGACCGGGGCTGGCTGGGTCTACGAGTACCTCCTGGTAGATCACACCCACAGATACAGCTTGGCAGACTTGCGCACGCTGCAAGACTGGTATCTGCGCTACGAACTGGAAACCGTGCCAGGGGTGGCGGAAGTGGCGACCCTCGGCGGCTTCCTCAAGCAGTACCAGGTGAATCTCGACCCGAACAAGTTACTGGCTTACAACATCCCGCTTTCCAAAGTAATCGGCCGCGTGCGCGCCAGCACCAACGAGGTCGGCGGACGCCTTCTGGAGCTGGGCGGGGCTGAATACATGGTGCGCGGCCTCGGCTACTTCAACTCTCTTCAGGACCTCGATAATATCCCCGTCGCTACGACGAAAAACGGCGTCCCGGTGCTCGTCAGCGATCTCGGCACGGTCTCCTACGGCCCGGACATTCGCCGCGGCGTGGCGGAATGGAATGGCCAGGGAGAGACGGTGGCAGGCATCGTCGTGATGCGCTATGGGATGAATGCGCTGAAGGTGATTAACGGCATCAAGCAGAAACTGGTGGAGATCAAATCTTCGATTCCGCCGGGGATCGAAATCAAGGCCGGCTATGACCGCTCCGGGCTGATTCAAGCCTCGATTCATACTCTGACACGCACGCTGCTGGAAGAGATGATCATCGTCAGCCTGGTGATCATCATCTTTCTGTTTCATTTCCGCTCGGCGCTCATCCCCATCGTCACGCTGCCCATCGCCGTCATCGCTTCCTTCATTCCCATGTATTACCTTCACGTGAGCTCCAACATCATGTCGCTGGGCGGACTGGCCCTCGCCATCGGCGTGCTCGTCGATGCGGCGATCGTCATGGTGGAAAATGGATACCGCCATCTTTCCGAGCGTCAAGCGAAGCCCCCAGTTTCTTCGCCAGACCGCAACCTATCGAGCAACGCCACGAATCAAGCCGATGATCCGCCTGAGACCGGCGTCCCGGGCTCTCCAGCGCCACCTGCGCCGGTGACGGGGCGAGAAAGGCGGCGCATCCTGATCGATGCCGCCAAGCAGGTTGGACCTGCCCTCTTTTTCTCTCTGATCATCATTGTGGTTTCATTTCTGCCCGTTTTCCTTCTGCAAGCGCAGGAGGGGCGCATGTTCAAACCCCTGGCCTGGACCAAGACGCTGGCTATCAGCTTTTCGTCGATATTATCGATCACTCTGGTTCCGGTCCTGATGTTGATTTTCATCGGCGGCAAGCTCCGGCCCGAGCGCCGAAATCCCGTCTCACGCTTCACCCAGGCGCTCTATCTGCCGATTCTTCGTCTGTGCCTCCGTCACCGCAAGACGGCGGTGTTCCTCAGCCTGGTGTTGCTGGTTCTGGCCTATCCCCTGGCGCGGCGCATCGGCAGCCAGTTCATGCCGCCCCTTTTCGAAGGTTCCGGACTCTATATGCCCACCGCGCTTCCCGGCATTTCCATCACCCAGGCCTCGCAGTTGCTTCAGGAACAGGACCGCATCATCAAGTCCTTTCCTGAAGTTTCCAGTGTCTTCGGCACCGTGGGGCGCTCGAACAGCGCCACCGATAACGCGCCGCTCAGCATGTACGACACAACCATTATGCTGAAGCCGCGTCACCAGTGGCCGCACGGCATGACCTACGCGAAGCTGATCCGCGCCATGGACCAAAAGCTTCAGTTCCCCGGTCTCAGCAACACCTGGACCATGCCGGTCGAAAACCGCCTGGACATGGAACTCACCGGAATCAAAACTCCGGTGGGCATGAAAATCCAAGGGCCGAGCCTCGCGGGAATCCAGCAAGCGGGAGCTCAGGTGACCCAGATTCTTTCGAGTTTTCCCGATGTTCGTTCTGTCTTTGCGGAGCGAGTCTCTGAGGGCTTCTACGTCAATATCGCCGTGGACCGCGCCGTGGCGGCGCGTTACGGGCTGACCGTTGCGGACGTGCAGCGGGCCATCACTTCGGGAATCGGCGGCGAGGATATCGCCGTGAACATCGAGGGGCGCGACCGTTTTCCGGTGAACGTCCGCTATAACCGCGATTTCCGGGACGACCTTCCGGCGCTCGACCGCGTTCTGATCCCCACGCCAACGGGCGCGCAGATTCCGATCACGGAAGTGGCGCGAATCGGGTTCTCGCGCGGGCCGGCCATGATCCGCGACGAGGGCGGACGGCTCACCGGCTATGTCTACCTCGATCTCAGCACCGCAAACTACGGCGGCTTCGTCGCGCGCGCCACCCGCTTGCTCGAGCGGCGATTGAGACTTCCCGCCAGCTACACCTATCAATGGTCCGGCGAATACGAGTTTGAGGTGCGAGCCGCCAAGCGCCTGGAGCTGATCCTGCCCATCGTCTTTTTTGTCATCTTTCTGCTGCTCTACGTCATCTTTAATTCCACAGCCGAGGCCGCCATGATGTTCTTCCCCACCTTCTTTGCCCTTACCGGAGGCCTCGCCCTGCAGTGGCTGCTGGGTTATCTCTTTAGCGTCGCCGCCTGGGTGGGTTACATCGACCTGTTTGGGATCGCGGTGGAGACTGGGGTCGTGATGATGGTCTATCTTCACGAGGCGATGGACCGCAGGCTTGTCTCGGGTCGGCCGCTTCAGCACGAGGATGTCGAAGCGGCAACCATTGAAGGAGCCGTCCATCGGTTGCGGCCTAAGCTGATGACCGTCGCG
>JBOGKI010000183.1:0-8155 GCA_050745605.1 Terriglobia bacterium
GTTCGCGCCCGCGCCCCTGCCCTTGCCGGAGCCCAGCGCCGCGCTGGAGGCGCTCACCAGCGCCGCCACCGATCCCGTGGGCGACCTTATCGACAAAGTGGAAGCCAAATACGCGGCCGGGCTACGCGCCTACAGCGCCGGAAATCGCGAGGACGCCAAGGTTGACTTCGATCAGGCGCTCGGCATTCTACTGGCCTCGAACATGGATATCCAGGACAACGACCGCCTGGACAGCGAATTCAACACGTTGGTGGACAACGTCAACAGCATTGAGCTCTCCGCCATTCAGAATGGCGATTTTCTGAGCGAACACCAATACGTTCCATCGCCCATTGAATCCTTCGCCGGCCTCACCTTTCCGGTCGATCCGAATGTCTCGAAGCGTGTACAACAAGAGATACGTTCCATCCACTCCGACCTGCCGCTGGTCTCGAACGAATACGTGGACGGTGTCATCGCCTTCCTGCAAGAGCACGGGCGAACCTACATGGATATGGTCTTAAAGCGGGAGGGAGAATACCAGCCGCTGATCGAGTCCACGCTGCGCAAGGAAGGCCTCCCCGCAGACCTGATTTATCTGGCCGCCGGCGAAAGCGCCTTCAATCCTTTTGCCATTTCGAAGAAGGGCGCCAAAGGGATTTGGCAATTCATGGCGGGGACGGCGGCGCTGTACGGCTTGAAGCGCAACCCCTGGGTGGACGAGCGCGAAGATCCCGTGAAATCGACGCTGGCTGCGGCCCGCCAACTGAAGGAGCTGCATGAGGAATTCGGCGATTGGTTCCTGGCCATGGCCGCCTATGACAGCGGTCCCATGACCGTCCAGCGCGCCATTGAAAGAACCGGGTATGCGGATTTCTGGACCCTGCGCAAGCTCCACGCTCTGCCTGCCGAAACTCAAAACTATGTCCCGATTTTCCTGGCAACGGCGCTGATTGCGAAGGACCCGCAGTTTTACGGCTTCAGCGTTCCACCGGACCCGCCGCTTGATCCGGACCAGGTGGTCACGCCCTATCCCACGGACCTGCGGCTGGTGGCCGGCATCATTGGTCACCCCGTTGAAGACTTGGTGCGGTTGAACCCCAGCCTCCAGCGTTGGACCACGCCTGCCAACGACTCGCATTTTGTGCTGAACCTGCCCGCCGGGACCAAGGGCCTTTATGAAACTGAGATTGCCGCCGTGCCGCCGGACAAGCGCCTATGGTGGCGGGCTCACAACTCTGAAGCCGGTGAAACGCTGGCCAGCGTCGCCCGCCGCTACCACGTTTCGCCCTATACTTTGGCGAAAGTCAATTCGCTCGGACCGGAAGCTGAACTGACGGCCGGAACTCATCTGGTCGTACCACTTCCCTCCGGAGACCGGTACGCCTTCGAACGCGTCCACCCGCGATGGACGAAGCGCGTCTACCATCACCGGGTTCGCCGTGGCGAAAGCATCGAGCTGGTGGCCGACCACTTTGATGTAACCCCCTACCAGATTCGCCGCTGGAATCATCTGCGCGGCTCGCGCCTGCCGAGCGGCAGGACCCTGGTGATTTACAAAACCGTCCCGCACTATTCCAGCAGCCATCACCGGGCGACCCGCCACGCTTCGGCCCGCCAACTCGCGCGCAAGAAAACCGTCCGCCATCACCCGGCTCACAAACGCCGGACCGTGCGAACCGCTTTCAAGAATCCCTCGCCCGCCGCCCAACCCGCACGCTAATCCTTCCTCTTTGGATTTGCCAGACAGCTCTGGGTTGGCAGCCAAGACACGGGCTCCTATGTGCCACGGCCCCGCCCACTTCGAAACAGGGCTTTCCAGGATATGGTGTAGTCTCCTCTTGACATTGAAGCCCTTGCAGACTATATATAGCGCATGAGGTTTGAGGTGCCGCACCCGATCCCTTACCAGGGAAGCAAGCGTCAGCTTTCCAGCGCGATTCTCTCGTTCATACCTAAAGGGAAGTATGAGCGTCTTGTCGAACCCTTCGCAGGTTCTGCGGCGATAACACTCGCGGCTGCCAAGGGGAGAATCTGCTCCAGATTCATCCTGGGAGACGTGTTACCGCCGCTCGTCGGAATTTGGCAGTCGATCCTTGATGCTCCGGAACGAATCATTGAGGAATATGGCATTCTTTGGCGCTCTCAACTCTCCAATCCGAGGCAGCGATTCAACCAGATTCGACAAGAGTTTAACGTGGATAAGGACCCGGCAAAGCTGCTATTTTTGCTCGCTAGATGTGTAAAGAACTCTGTCAGATTTAGCCGGAACGGGGAATTCAATCAATCTGCCGATAAGAGGCGTCTCGGGGTGAGGCCGGAGACGCTTAAGAGTGAAATTCTAGGGGCTCACGGCCTCTTGGTGGGGCGGTGCGAGGTACGCTGCGCAGACTTCCGCGCAACCCTCCGTACGGCAGGTCCCCGGGACGTCGTATACATGGACCCTCCTTACCAGGGCGTTAGCAACGGAAGAGATTCGCGCTACGTTGAAGGAGTCGTGAGGGAAACCATGGTCAGCGCTCTAACGGACCTGAATGACCGCGGAGTCCAGTACCTCTTAAGCTATGATGGAATTTGTGGCGAGAAATCTTACGGAGAGCCTTTACCCCCTTCACTTGGCCTGAAGCGGGTTTTGCTTGAGGCGGGCCGGTCCAGCCAAGCGACCCTCAGCGGCAGGAAATGGAGGACGACGGAATCCCTCTATCTGTCACCCGGACTCTGCGAGGACGACAACCTACCGGACCTTATTCGCCGTGGCGTCCATGGCAATCAGCTAGCCCTGTTTCGTTAACGAATGCTCTCGCACAATATCCTTGATGGCTTGCTGAATTGAGATTCCCTTTTCCTCAGATACACGGCGAAGCCCATCGATGGCTGTGACCTCTTCACCGGCCCAACAAATTTCAACTCGGCGCATTTCGACCAACGCAATGTGCGAGTACCGCGTAGGGTCGCCCCAATAGCAGGATTGACATATTTGAGCCTTCTTGTCCTGCCGCCAGTTGCGGCAGTGTTCACAAGTCCAGGACTTCGTTCGATTGCACGAAGGGCACAACAGCATGAACTCGGTAGGATCAACTCCTGCTCGTTCCCCCGCCACTTCATAAGGCACACGATGGTCAATCTGAAGATACCTTGGCTCAATTGAGACCCCGCAACTTGCGCACGTGCTGCCATAGCAGTCCACCAGTTGGGCCTTGAATTCTTTCGAAAAGGCCTTTCGCCCGCCCGCTTTGAGTTCCTCCCAAGGTACCGTTAAATCAAGCCGGTAGGCGGCTATCTTGCGGCCCTTCTTATCCCGAACGCTGAATGTCTCCAAGGGAATGCCATGCTCGCGAACGTCACGGGCCGCCCGTGGGGGATGCTCGTAGCCGTAGAGATCCTGAAGTTCTTCGGTCGTGATGTGGCCGTGCTTAAGAATATGGCTCAATACTGTGCGGGGACGTTTGGCCTTGACGGCCTTGATACGCCGGAGGAGATCATCGGGCAGTTTTATTTGTTTGCTTTTCTTTCCCATTTCTGCGACGAAATAAGGTCTTCAGGAGGAACGCCCAACGCCTTCGCCAGACGGCTCAGGGTAAATAGGGTGACATTCCTTTCGCCCCGTTCAATCGCTCCCACATAGGTACGGTGGAGTCCACACTTCTCCGCGAGAGCCTCCTGCGAGAAGCCAAGCGTGACACGTAAACGTCGAATGCTGAAAGCGAGTAGGCGATTTGGATCCTCGTCTGACACACTATTGAGTCTGTCTTAATGATGCTTATGTATCTACAGACTATATATAGCACTGCCGATTCGCGGTGAGTGCTAGCGTGCGCAGAGTGGACGTCGTTGAGGCTGTAATAGTCGATCAAACGGGGCAAGGAGACAAACTGCGGTGGTCCCCTGACCTGAGACAAACAGTTAAGACACTGCCCGCCGCGTTCCGGTCTCGCGCGTAGCGCCCAAACTGCGGAAGGACTCTTCAGCAGATCTTCCCGATAAGACTTGACATCGGCAGTGGGCTAGTATACATCTGCCTTCATTGAGACGATGAGATCTTGATTTCGGATTTTACGCCGATCCATACGGAAAAAGCGGAGAAGCATCATCAAAACCAGGAGGATTCTATGGAGTTTGAAGACGACGATAAGCCGGGCGACGAAATGGAGGATTACGGAGAAGAACTCTCCTCCGACTATCGCGAGGAGGAGGAAGAGGCCGAAGAAGAGCTGGAGGACGAAGACGACGGAGGGGTTGATGAGGAAGTTGTCTCTGAAGTCCATGAGGAAGTGACGCAACCTTCGCCGCCTCCCGCGCCCGAGCCGGCCGAGACCGTGACTCCGGCGGCCAAGCCTCCGGCCGCAAAGCAGAAGGCGGCTCCGGCGGGCAAACCCGCAAAACCGGTGGCAAAAGCTAAGAAGAAGGCTGCTCCGGCGGGCAAACCCGCAAAACCGGTGGCAAAAGCTAAGAAGAAGGCTGCTCCGACCCGGGCCAGGAAAAGAGCGGTCGCGGCGAGGCCAACCGCCGCCAAGAAAGCGTCCAGGAAAGCGGCGAAGAAGAAACCTTCCAAAAAGGCTTCAGCCAAGAAGAAAGCAGCGCCCAAAAGGAAGACGGCTCCGCAGAAGAAGGCCAGGCGGCGGTAAAATTAAGTCCTTCTGAACTCCACCTTCACCTCCGGCCTGGGCGCCAGGTGAGGCCTGATGTGGTCTCAGGCAGAAACGGGCGTTTCGTAGAGCCACTCAAGAAGAAGACCATGCCTCCTGACTCCTACACGGCAGCGGCGCCTAAGGCGCTGGAGGAATTTCTTCCGCCGGAGGCCCTCACTGAGGGCCAGCCACGGGATGTTCCCCGGCTTCGAGCTGTCGAGTTTGTCCGGCCCATGCGGGGCGGATCCCAGCCCGCGCTGCTCCGCTGCGACAGCGGCGATTGTTACGTCGTCAAGTTCCGCACCAATCCGCAGCACGTGCGGGTGCTGGCCAACGAAATGTTCGCCACCCGGCTTGCTGCGATGATTGGGCTGCCCATCGCTGAGCCTGCGTTCATCGAGGTTCCGGAGTCCATCGCGGTCTCTGGGCCCGCGACGAAGCCTCAGGCTTTCGCTTCGGCGCCCCGGTCCCCAAGCGGCTGGGAATTTGGCTCGCGCTTTCCGGGCAACCCTCATGCCACGCTGGTGGTGGACTTTCTACCGGACCGTCTGCTCCGGCAAGTCACCAACCTGCGGTCAGCCTTCCTCGGCGCCTTGGCGTTCGATAAGTGGACCTGCAACTGTGACGGGCGGCAATTGATCTTCCATCGCCAGCCGGGCCGGAACGCACCGGCTTATTCCGCCACGCTGATCGATCACGGCTTCTGCTTCAATGATGGCGAATGGAGCTTTTCCGATATCCCGCTGCGAGGCATCTATCCTCGCCGTCTGGTCTACGAAACGGTGCGCGGTCTTCGGTCCTTTGAGCCGTATCTTTCGAGAATCGAGAACTTGAGGCTGGAGCAGTTGAAGGCGTGCGCGAGCGGAATTCCCGAGGACTGGTGTGGAGATGAACCGGAACAGTTGAATGAACTGATTGGGGTATTGTATTCCCGGCGGCAACAGGTGCGGAAGGCCCTTATCGATGCGCGGGATTGCGGTCTGGAGCCCTTCCCGAACTGGCGTTAGAAATTTCTCAACGTTGCCCGAATCCGTCACCGAAATTTCGACAATCCGATGAGCCCGCCAAGAAAGTGCTCCTATTTTCTGGTTCGTTATGTGCCCGATTCGGTGCGCAACGAGTCGATCAACATCGGCTTGCTCCTTCACAGTCCTGAAGAGCAGTACCTGGGCGCCCTTTTTACCGATGACTGGCGCCGCGTGAAACGCTTCCACACGCAGGCTGACCTGAGATTGCTCCGCAGCCTGCAAGAGCACTTCGAGGCGGAGATTGACGATCACGAAGGCCGTCTCGACGATTATCTCCGGCTCCTGCAGGATTCGCTTTCCAATCTGATTCAACTCAATCCACCTCGATCGTGCTTTCTGGACGACCCGCAAACTCAGATTGAGGACCTCTTCTTCCGTTATGTCGGATCGCCTTCCGCGCCGTCGCCCCTCGAAGAAACGCGCCTGAGAATCAAGCAGCGGCTCAGGTCAGCCTTCCTGAAGGCGGGAGTTTGGGAACGCCTCGAGAAGCGCATTCCGGCGAGCCGCTGGACGCGCCGCGGCGATCCGTTCACCTTCGACTTCGGCTACAAGCCGGACGGCGTGATTCAGCTTATCCACGCGCTTTCGCTCAGACGCGACACACAACTGGCCAAGAGCCTGGTCTATACCTTGGACCGGGTGGGGAAGGTGGAAGCCGCGCACTTGACCGCAGTGGTCGAATCCGATGCGGGAAAGGGAGACGCAGCAGCGCACGCGACCGGGGAGATTCTGGAGGAGGCCGGCATCGCAGTTCAGTCACTTGCTGGCATCCAGACCTATGCTGAAAGTATCCGGCAAGAATTGCGGATTTAAGAGTTGTTTCAGGGCTCCTCGGAGCTGTCACCCTGAGCGAACCGCAGGATCTGCTCTTGGAAACCGTCGAAATCCTTCGAGATTCGCCGTCGCCTACGGCTCCTCAGAATGACAGGTTGGCTGGACCTTTCAACAAGCAGTTGGAACGCCGCGTCACAGCACGGATTCGTCCCAGTTCTCCAGGACTCTCTTGATGTGTCCCATGAATTGATCGGCCACGGCGCCGTCCAGCACGCGATGATCGAAGGAGAGTGAAAGATAAACCATGGGGCGGATGGCGATGGCGTCATTGCGGACCACGGGGCGCTTCTCAATCGTGCCTACGCCCATAATCGCCACTTGGGGCTGATTGATGATGGGCGTCCCGAAGAGGCTGCCGAAGATCCCGGGATTGGTGATGGTGAAGGTACCGCCCTGGACATCATCCACATTCAGGCGCTTGCTGCGCGCCCGCTCCGCAAGATCGCGAACGGCGCGCGAAATACCCAGAAAGTTCTTCTCATCGGCGCGCTTCACCACCGGAACGATCAAGCCCGTCTCTAGCGCCACCGCAACTCCTAAGTTGATATCTCTCTTGTAAACCACATTATCCCCATCGAGCGAAGAGTTGACGATGGGAAACTGCTTCAAAGCCTCGACCGCGGCGCGAATGAAGAACGGCGTATAGGTGAGCTTGATGCCGTTCCGGCGCTCGAATTCCGCGGCGTTCCGGCTCATCACTTCTGCAACGCGCGTCATTTCCACTTCAAACATTGTGGCCACGTGCGCGGAAGTATGCTTGCTCATCACCATGTGTTCAGCGATCTGCCGCCGCATGGCGGTCATGGGAATGACCTGAGTGGGCTCCGCGAAAACCATGGGTGGCGCAGGCGGAGCTTGCGGAGCAACCGGTCCGGCGGGACCCGCTCCCGACGGTGGCGCCTGAGTTCCCGCGGCAACCGGGAATGGCGCGGCCGGACGCGCAGCTCCTGGCCGAGACACATAGGCGAGGATGTCCTTCTTACTGATTCGGCCCCCTAAACCCGTACCGGTCACGCGCACAAGATCAAGGTTGTGTTGCCGCGCAATTTTCCGGACCAAGGGCGAAGACCGGACCTTCTGTCCGGCGGGCCTCACGCGATCCTGGACGGAGGGCGCGGCTGCGGCCGGCGAAACAACCGAAGTTGGCGCAATCGGCGCCGGAGCTGGAGGAGGCGCAACGGCCGCGGGCGATTTCTCTTCAGGCTGCGCCGCCGCGGAAGTTCCGTCGCCGTCAATCTCCGCGACCACGATGTTTACTTCAACCACGTCATTTTCCTTGAACAAGATCTTCGTCAACACTCCCGAGGCGGGCGAAGGAATTTCCGCATCCACCTTGTCGGTGGAGATTTCAAACAGCGGCTCGTCGCGTTCCACACGGTCGCCCACTTTCTTGATCCAACGGGTGATGGTTCCTTCCGCAATGCTCTCTCCCATTTGGGGCATGATGACGTTGGTGGCCATGATTCACCTCTCAAAAGCGCTCAGCCTTCAGCAATCAGCGGTCAGCAAAAAACCCACCGCCCAGGCTGAGCGCTGATCGCGTGTTCAGTATGCCGCCAGTGTCCGCGCCGCCTCAACCACCTTCTGTACGTTGGGCAGAAAATACTCCTCGAGCGGCGGCGAAAACGGCACGGGCGTATCCGGAGCCGTGACCCGCACCACCGGTCCATCCAGATCGTCGAACAC
>JBOGKI010000184.1:0-8147 GCA_050745605.1 Terriglobia bacterium
GCGGTGTACAATCCGAACCTGAACGTAATGATCGTGTTCGGAGGTTCGGACGAAAGTGGCAACCGGTATAACGACCTGTGGGTCCTTTCAGATGCTAATGGTCTCGGCGGGACCCCAGCATGGACGGAGATATTCCCTACGGGTGGCCCGCCCACAGCCAGGGACTCTCAGAGCGCCGTGTACGATGTGGCGGACGACCGCATGACCATATACGGCGGTAGCTGTTGCGGAAGCGGTACATCAACACAGATCCTGGGCGATGCGTGGGTCCTTTCCAACGCCACCGGCATGACCGGAACGCCAACGTGGACGGAGCTCGGACCATTTAAAAGATCGCCTGACAGGACCGCACACACTGGGGTATACAACGCCTCGACCAACCAAATGACGATCTTCGGAGGGGCGGCCACGGTTTCCGGCAACTCGACGAACTCCGTCTGGATATTGTCCAAAGCCAACGGACTTTCGCCGAGCGAAATGGACAAGTAGCGGTGGCCACGGACAGCGCCTTTCTGTCCCTGGGCTCTTCCGATGAGACAGACCCACGGCCAATTCACAAAGCGAATTGATCGTGGCTACCAGTTCTAACAGGCTGTGCGGGAGGGTATTTCAGCGTGTGTTGGTTGGGGGGCGGGTGGCAGGCTCGACTGAGACCAGTTGTCTCACGCACCGGGGACGCCTGCCACTTCAACGGGGCGCGGAACCACAGTCAGTGATTTTCTGGCCGTGGGCTTTCCGGATGGAACAAGCCCCCGGTCAATCTCAAGGGGGATCGGCAATGGCTGCCAGCCTCAGCGATAGGCTTCTTTGCGATGCAGCACGCGACGAATCTCGATGGCGCCGGCAGCGGTATAAATAAAGAAAAGCCGATAGTCGCCTATGCGGAGCCGCAGTTCTTCCCGCTTTCCCTGGAGCGTTTTCACGTCGCCCGTACCCGCCTCGGCGAAGTGATGGAGGGCGGAAAGAATCCGCATGGCGGTGGGCTTGTCCAGGCGCCGGACATCGGTCTTGGCCTGCTCAGCCCAGACGATCGGTTTCAAACCGATTCCTTGGAGTGATCAATTTCTTCCTGGGTCAGACCGAGTTCAGCCAGCACTTGCTCGTGCGGAATGGGCTGGTTGTGCTGAAGCCACTCCTGGGCTTCCGCAAGCGCCCTGTCCTCTTCCGCTGTGAGCGGTTCGTCATCAACCGGGGCGTGAGCGATGGCACGGGCGACGGGATCGAGCATGGCTTCCAACAACCCGGCCACCGCAGCCGCTTGGCTCGCCGTCAGGCGCTCAATCAACTCATGGGCGTGCTCTTTGGCACGGGTTATGGACATGCTTCCTCTCTCTACACAGCCTACCCCGCGCCGAGAAAAGTATCAATAGGGGTCGGTAGCACAGAGTTTGCGCCCTTCAAACTCGGCGATTATTGGTTTGGGAACGGACAACAGGCCGCAGAGTTTACGGGAAGCGAAACTCTACCCTACCCCTTCCGGCGGCGCGTTCTACCAGGCATTCCGACTTGTGTTGGTTGGGGGGCGGGTGGCAGGCTCGACTGAGACCAGTTGTCTCACGCACAGGGGACGCCTGCCACGCCGTGTAAACTGGAGCGGCAGGTTGGACATCCACGGCCTGCCGCTTCAGAGGGTCGTGGGTGGCCAGCCCGGCTTCTCGTTAAGCAGTGGTGCAGCATGGCTTCTGTAGCGTCGGTCCGAGTCTATCCTGGAAGAGACCGCCGTTGTTGATTCACGACCGTTTTCGGCGCTCCCTTCCTGCGTCAGGGCAGGCTCCCAGCGCGGGTATAGGTGCAGCCTGCGCCCCATGAACCTTGCGGTTCCGCGCGGCATTGGATGAAAGACAGGACCACGGTCAATCTGAGGGGCGATTGACCGAGGCTGCAGGCTTTCAAACAACATCCTCACGCCAAGACGGTAAGGCGCAAAGAAGCGAAAAGGTCCTTGAAGTCGGACGACCTACGTGCTCCAAACTGCGCCTGCCATCTCCTCGCTCCGCATGAAATCCACTGGCAACTGAACTTGTGATGATGTATAGTATACATCATGCGACGAACGCAGTTATTCATGGATGAGGATTTGTGGGAGACCCTCCACCTCCGCGCCCGGCAGTCGGGAACCACCGTCTCGGAGCTGGTTCGCCAAGCCGTGCGTGATAAATACGCGGCCCGCCGGAGCCAGCGCCGCGAGGCCATGCAAGCCTTCGCTGGACTATGGAAGGACCGGACCGGCCTGCCTGCCGCAGAGACTTATGTCCGCCGCCTGCGACGCGGCAAACGGCTGAAAAGAACCTTGCCTTGAGCCCCGTCCTGGTTGATTCCGATATCCTGGTCGAGGTCTCGAGGGGGCGCGACCACACCCTTCTTGCGCGTTGGGACGGGTTGAGCCGTGGTGACCTGGCGCTCTTTTGTTCGCCTGTGACCGTCGCCGAAATCTGGCACGGCGCACGGCCTCACGAGCATGAGATTCTGACCGGCCTCTTCGCGGCCATGACGTGTGTTCCCATTGACGAAGAAATCGGCCGGCGGGCAGGGGATTACCTATGCCGGTATACGAAGAGCCACAAGGTCGAACTGGGCGACGCGCTCATTGCAGCGACTGCGTCGGTCCATAACCTGGCGCTGTGGACTCGCAATCGCAAGCACTATCCCATGAAGGACGTTGCATTCTATTGACCATGGGCCCTTCATGCGGCCTGCTTCTGATGCCCCTTCCGGCCTGCGCCCCAAGAACTTTGCGGTTCCGTGCGGCATTGCGTGAAAGACAGGCCCACGGTCAATCCGAGGGGCGATTGACCGTGGCTTCTCTGAATGGCGATGCCGTGTCCATAGGCTTGGCTTTCCCGCAGGTCTGCATGGGGCGTCACCGCCGTGTACGACGGCTTCAGCGCCATCGATGATTCCCATCCCATAAATCGTACCGGGGTTATGAGCTCGGGGTAAGGCTTGGCCTACCCTGCTGGTCCGTGAACGAAGAGTGACGGCGGCAACGCGAAGTTATGAGGTAGGGGTAGGGCTTGCCCTACCCGTTCTGTGCTGATTTTGACTGGGTACGGCAAGCCGTACCCCTACAACTGGCACACCTCGATTTTGCCAAAGAGACCGACGGAAAATCGCCAGGGGCAGCCACCCCTACCGCGGTGGGTCGCTGCGCAGCATCGACACTGCCTGCGGCACAGTGAGATGGTCTGCCACGGGCCCGAAGGCCTGGCGAGATTGCTTCATGTGGACTTTCAGGTTTTTCACCAGCAGGATCTTGCCGGTAAGATCCACGGCAAGGAGCGTTGTCTTCCAACTGCCTTTGCCGACTTCCGCTTGCTGCATCACGAAATGCCCGCCACGATATAGCCGCACCACCACGCCCCAACCCAGAGTCACGTCGTGGATCAGCGTGCCGTCAATCTTCACGAGGCGTTCGCTCTTAGGGTCGATCCACAGGGTGCCTGCCATGCCTTGCAAGGCGAGGTCTTCCTTGGAGGCAGGCCGGAACTTCGGATTGGGCCTGAACTTCAGCCGCACCACGCCAAGGGGCTCCGCGCCCTCGTACTGAAAAATAAACGCGCTGGGAAAATCTTTGAACAATCCCATCCGCCGCGCGGTTTCCTGCTGCTGGCTGGCGAGCAGCGACCTCTGCATTTTGGCGCTATGAGCGAGTTTCTGAAGTTGCCGAGAGTTCTTTTGGCGCTGCGCGGCGGAAAGCGGCTCGCCGTTCCTCTTAAACAGGCTGCTCACCGTTCCGCGCGGTGTTTCGATTTGTTCACTGGTGGTCGAACCTTGGGGCGACCAGTCCACTTCGCGATATTCGAAATAAGCGGTGGGATGCTTGCTCGCTTGAAGCTCATTCCAAATAGCGTTTTTAACCAGGAGTTCCAGATTGGAGGGAAGCGGCGGATTTTGCACGACGCCCAGCAAGGGGCCGCTGCTGCCAGGCTCACAGAGCATCCAGAGCGTCACAACGACCCAAGCCGATCTGCCAACCGTGAGCATGGGCGGCTCCTTCTTCATTACGATCTGCCCACAGTATAAAGCCGTCCACGGCGCGCGGCGAAAATATCGGGTTGCGGGGTCGTGTCCTACTGGATCACCTGCACATCACGGCGACCGCCCGGCGGCTGTGCAGAAACGAACGGTGCTCCTGCGACGAAACCTGCTGCCCGCGAAGTGCCAAGCCTCAAGGCGAGCGGGTTACCTGGTGCTGGCTTGCACGGCAGTTTTGACCGCACCTTTCCTAGTTGCTATACTTGGGTTGGAAATCGCAGGAGGGTCATTTGCCACTTTACGAGTATCACTGCAAAAAGTGCGGACGGCATTTTGAGAAGATCCAGAAGTTTTCCGACGATTCGCTTTCGGTGTGCGCGGAGTGTGGCGGCGAGCTGGAACAGTTACTCTCATCCCCGGCGATCCAATTCAAGGGAAGCGGCTGGTATATCACGGATTACGCCCGGAAATCCTCCACGCCGACGG
Source organism: Terriglobia bacterium (assembly GCA_050745605.1). Classification (GTDB taxonomy): domain Bacteria; phylum Acidobacteriota; class Terriglobia; order UBA7540; family UBA7540; genus CALCEB01. Next base: position 4,462 of record JBOGKI010000184.1, read on the forward strand.
ACGATTCCTCCGCGAAACCGTCGGAGGGGGATGGCAAGCCTGCGGCCTCATCGGATGCAAAGAACGACGGCGCCAAGACCCCGGAAACTCCGAAAGCCAAGGAGCCCACCCCGAAATAATATGAGGGCAGGAAGCGAGGTTACGACCTCGCTCGAGCGACGGTCGGCCGCTGCCCCCTGTAATGCTTGGACCGCCGGTCTGGACGGCGCTCCCTTCCTGCGTCAGGGCAGGCTCCAAGCGCCGCTACAGCGCGCCGGCTTTGCCATTCCGGCCCCGCGCTGACTTCCTCACAGCTTCAAGGACTTCAAATAACTCCGAAAGGGCTTGCCGAGCTCAGGCCGCTTCAGCGCCAACTCCACGGTCGCCTGCAGGAATCCCAACTTGTCGCCCGCGTCGTAGCGGCGGCCCTCGAACAGGTATCCATAGACCGGTTCTTTCATCAACAAGTGGCGGATGGCGTCGGTCAGTTGAATCTCCGCGCCCGCGCCGCGCTTGGTCGCCGCGAGCTCGCCAAAAATAGCGGGCGTGAGGATATAACGGCCGATGATCGCCAGGTTGGACGGCGCCTCGGCAGGCGAGGGCTTTTCCACCATGTCTTCGATGCGGAACAGGCGTCCGCTTAGGTTATGGTCGGACACGGCGCGGCCCTTGATGATGCCGTAGCTCGACACCGCGTTGCGTGGTACACGCTGGATGGCGACGACGCTCCGGCCATAGCGCGCGAAGACGTCCATCATTTGGCGGAGGCAGGGGACAGGAGCGTCGATCACGTCATCAGAAAGGAGCACGGCAAACGGCTCGTCCCCCACCAGGTCCTTGGCCACGAGGATCGCGTGGCCCAAGCCCAGCGGGTTCTTTTGGCGCACGTAGGTGATCTGGAGCAGCCCGGAGATGGAGCGAACGAGCCGCAGCAGTTGCTCCTTGCCTTTGCCAGCCAGTTGATGCTCCAACTCGAAGGAAACGTCAAAATGGTCTTCGATGGCGTTCTTTCCCCGCCCGGTCACAAACACCACATGCGGAATACCGGAGGCTGCCACCTCTTCGACCGCGTATTGCACCAGCGGTTTATCCACGATCGGCAACATTTCCTTGGGTTGAGCTTTGGTGGCAGGCAGGAAGCGCGTTCCCAATCCGGCCACGGGTAAGACAGCTTTGCGGATCTCCATCAAGACCTCGGCGTGAGCGATGTGAAATTACTAAGTCCAGTGACAAGTGACCCGAGACGAGTGACAAGAGACAAGCGGCAAGTAAAAGAAGCGGTCAGCGTTCAGCTATCAGCGAGCAGCCGTCAGCCATCACCATTCAGCACTCCTAGCACCGGGAGCATTGCTTGCGCTGAAAGCTGATGGCTGAGTGCTGATGGCTCTTTGCTCGTCACGCGCCTCTGCCCTTGACTTTCTTCGCGACGCACAGAGTGCCGGTCGCAGAGAGTTTTCAGCAACCTCTGAGAGTGCCCGTGCCGTATGCTAGCATACTTGCTGGAGGTTCCGCTTCGATGCTGGTCCTGGGGATTGAATCGAGCTGTGATGAAACAGCAGCGGCCATCGTTGAAGACGGCCGGAGGATTCTCTCGAATGCCGTCGCCTCGCAGGTGCTGACGCATGAAAAATATGGCGGCGTGGTCCCAGAACTTGCGAGCCGCGAGCACCTCCGCAAGATTGCGCCCATCGTAGACGAAGCTTGCCAACAAGCCGGTGTCAGTCTTCAGCGAGTGGACGCTCTTGCCGTGACCGAAGGTCCAGGGCTCATCGGGTCGCTCCTGGTCGGCTTGGTTTACGCCAAGGCGATGGCGCAGGTGATGGGTAAGCCCCTGGTTGGAGTCAACCACCTGGAAGGCCACATCCACGCCGTGCTCCTTGAGAATGAAATGAGGCGACTGAAGGGTGAAAGCGTCGAGGAACCGGGTTTTCCCAATGTCACACTCGTGGTCTCGGGCGGGCACACCAGCCTATTTCGCGTGGAGCGGCACAAAGAAGCGGCAACCGGAACTTGGAGATTCCATTACTACCGTCTGGGGCAGACGCGGGACGATGCCGCGGGCGAAGCCTTTGACAAAGTCGCAAAGCTGCTCGCGCTCGGTTATCCCGGCGGTCCCGTGATTGACAAACTCTCCCGTTACGGACGCGCCGAGGAGGTGTCCTTCAGCCACATCAAGATGAAGGGAAATCCCCTCGATTTTAGCTTCTCCGGCCTCAAGACCGGCGTGCTCTATCGGGTTCGGGGCACGCCACTGGCTGAGGAGGCCGTTCACCGCGCCGCTTGGCGGAAAACTCAGAGAGCCGTCACCGCTGACGATCTTCGCCAACAATGCTCCCAGCAAACGCTGAACCTCATCGCCGGCTTTCAAGAAGCCGTGGTGCAAGATCTGATTGAGCGGACCTTGCGTGCGGCCCGGATCGAGGCCGCGCGGTCGATCTTCGTCTCCGGCGGGGTCGCATGCAACTCCCTTCTCCGCGAACGGTTCGGCAAAGCTTCTGAGCAAGGGCGCATCGAACTCTTTTTACCCTCACCCGCGCTCTCTACGGATAATGCCGCGATGATCGCCGCCGCGGGATACTTCAAGCTCGCCGCCGGCGATCGCGCTGACCTCGGCCTCACTGCGCATGCTTCCTTTCCCCTCGGCGCCGAAGTGTAATGCGGGGCACGCCAGGTCAATCTGCTGAATGTATATTCTTGAGTGGAGTTGCCGCACGGGCCGGCGACCTGTAATATAGCAACGACTGGAAAGCCGCGAGCTTGCGGAGAAGGTCCAAGCCACCCTCGACGATGCCAGCAAAATGGGGTTCCAGTGATCAAAGATACTGTTTTCTGGGAAAGCTGGGAAGCCCACGCCGTGCTCAGCCAGCCCGCTGATTTCCAGCAGAATTTGAGACTGCTGGATGCGATGTATGAACACGCGCGGCGCCTCGGCATTTTTCCGGGCGCGGACCCGCTTGCCGGCCTGGAAGCAAAGCTTCGTCTGGCCGAGGCGCTGAATGTTCCAACAACTCCTGAAACAACTGGCCCTGGGGCTTGAACGCATCGGGATCGCCTACATGGTCATTGGCGGACAGGCCGTCTTATTGTATGGCGAGCCGCGCTTGACCCGTGATATTGATCTGACGCTGGGCGCAGGGCCGGATAGACTTCCTGAAATTCTCGCTCTTGTCAACGACTGGGGCCTGGCAGGTAGTGACTCAGTTTGGTGCCGTAGCGGCGAGTTTACCTCGCCCAATGGCGGCATCAAGCCGCCTCAAACTGAGTCACTACCGCCTGGCACATGCTCATCCGCGAACCGGCCAGTTTTGTCCAGCGCACCCTGCTGCTTCCCTGTCTCGACCCGCCAAGTGGCATTCGCATCGACTTCATCTTTTCTCTCTCGCTTTACGAGCGGCAGGCGATCGAGCGAGCGCGCCGGGTCGATGTCGGAGGAACCGGGGTTAGGTATGCCTCCGCCGAAGATCTGGTGATCCACAAAGTCATCGCAGGCCGCCTGCGCGATCTTGAAGACGCGCGCAGCATCCTCCTCAAAATCCCAGAGATAGATAGCGCTTACATCCGATCCTGGCTGCAGAAATTCGAGCAGGACCTCCAGCAACCTTTTCTCGAACGGTTCGAACAACTGCGACCGCCTGCGGCCTCCTAGGTCCTTCAACCTAGTGTCATGTCACAGCTAACTTTTTACCATCAGACTCGCACTGTAGCGG
>JBOGKI010000185.1:0-8137 GCA_050745605.1 Terriglobia bacterium
GCGCGACACATCCCTGGAGGCGTTGGCCAAACTGAAACCCGCTTTCCACGCCCATGGCAGGGTGACGGCGGGCAATGCTTCGCAGATGAGCGATGGCGCGGCCGCGGCGGTCGTGATGTCTGCGGACAAAGCGAAGCAGTTGGGCGTTGCGCCGCTCGCCCGGTTTGTGAGTTTCGCCACCGCCGGAACACTGCCGGAAGAAATGGGCATGGGTCCGGTTTATGCCATTCCCAAAGCTTTGAAGCTGGCGGGAATGAATCTTTCGGATGTCGAACTGGTGGAATTGAATGAGGCATTCGCAGCCCAAGCTCTAGCTGTGATGAAGGTTGCTGGACTGGACCCGGAGAAGACCAACGTCAATGGAGGCGCCGTGGCGCTGGGCCATCCCCTGGGCTGCACCGGCTCCAAGCTGACGGCGACGCTGCTCAGCGAAATGAAGCGCCGCCAAGCGCGCTATGGCATGGTCACCATGTGCATCGGCGGCGGCATGGGGGCTGCCGGGATTTTTGAGAATCTGCAATGACGTAACAGGCGAGGGCGGTACAATACGCGCTCGCCGGATAACCCCTCACCCCGGCCCTCTCTCCGCAAGCGGGGAGAGGCTGACGCGGAAAATGTGCTTGCCGTCGCGGCGGGTGAGGGGCGCCAGCGTTCTTGCTATGTAAGGAGGGCCGTAATGGCCACCGTCGCCACTGAGTCGAAAGTCTTCGCAAAGGGTGGAAGCTTTTTGATTGAGAACCGCGTGCCCTCGGAGATCTTCACCCCCGAGGACCTGACCGACCAGCATCGTCTGATTGCGCAGACGGCGCAGGCGTTTGTGGACCGGGAAATTACGCCTCGCATCAAGGAAATTGAGCAAAAAACACCGGGGCTGATGCGGGAGTTGATCAAGAAAGCGGCGGATCTGGGTCTCTGCGCCACCGACGTTCCTCAGAAATTCGGCGGCCTCGAGCTGGATAAGATTTCATCGGTGATCATTGCTGAAATCATGGCGCGCGACGGGGCGTGGGCGGCAACCATTGGTGCGCAAAACGGCATCGGAATTCTGCCGATTTCCTTCTTCGGAACGGAAGAGCAGAAGGCGAAGTATTTGCCGAAGCTGGCAAGCGGTGAGTGGGTGGGCGCCTATTGCCTGAGCGAGTCGAGCTCCGCTTCGGACGCCTTGAATTGCCGGACCAAGGCCACGCTGAGCCCGGAGGGCCGCTTCTACATCCTGAACGGATCGAAGATGTGGATCACGAATGGAGGCATTGCGGACGTTTATGTGGTGTTTGCCAAGGTGGATGGCGAGAAGTTTACCGCCTTTATTGTGGAGCGCGCTTTTCCGGGCGTTTCTCCCGGCGCCGAGGAGCACAAGATGGGAATTCGCGGCTCTTCCACCACGCCGCTGAATCTGGAAAACGCGCAGGTTCCGGTGGAGAACGTTCTGGGGGAAATTGGCAAAGGCCACCACATCGCCTTCAACATTTTGAACATCGGCCGACTGAAGCTGGGCGCGGGATGCGTGGGGGGCTGCAAGATTCTGATGGGCCCGGCGTTGAAATGGGCGAAGGAGCGGGTAGCCTTCGGCCATCCGATTGCTGATTTCGGCCTCATCAAGGAAAAGCTGGGCGGCATGGTGGTGAAAATTTACGCGGGCGACACCATGGCCTTCCGCACCACGGGAATGATCGATTACCTGTTGGAAGGCGTTGATCACGGCGCCCCCACTGCTGCCAGGCAGACCCTGGAAGCCCTTCAGGAGTACGCCGTGGAATGTTCCATCCTGAAAGTGGCGGGAACGGAGACACTGGGCTGGGTGGTGGATGAGACGGTCCAGATCTATGGTGGCTACGGATTCACCACGGATTACGAAATCGAGCGTGGCTACCGCGACCAGCGCGTCAATCGCATCTTTGAAGGTACGAATGAGATTAACCGGTTACTGATTATCGACATGTTGTTGAAGCGGTCGATGAAGGGCGAGTTGGCGCTGATCCCCGCCGCGCAGAAACTGCTGGATGAAGTGCTGGGTCTGGGCCCGGACGGGGCGGTTGATGACGATGAGCCGCTGGCCGCTGAAATCCGGCTCGCGGAGGGTGCGAAGAAAGCGGTGTTGCTCGCAGCCGGAGGCGCGGTCCAACGGTATCTGCAGGCGCTTTCCAACGAACAAGAGGTGATCGGCGGCCTGAGCAACATGGTGATGGAAGTCTATGCCATGGAAAGTTGCCTGTTGCGCGCCCGCAAGAAACTCGCAAGTTCTTCGACGGAAGCCGCAGCCGCAGACGTTGCCGCTGCCACGTGTTATATCCACGAGGCGGCGGACCGGACGGAGATGGAAGGGCGCCGCATCTTACCTCGCGTCGCCGAGGGAGATGCGCTTCGCTCGCAGCTTGCCCTGCTGCGGCGCTTTTTGAAACACACGCCCGTGGACACTATCGAATTGAAACGCCGCCTCGCCAACCGCGCTCTCGATCTGGGCCGCTACCCCTTTGCCTGAGAAGCCGCTGGGCTTCGCATCCCGGTTGGCACGCGCCTCTAAAGTTTGCGGATCATCTCGCTATCGGCGATGAGTTCTCTTCCGAACTTTCTTTGCATTCCGGCCAGCGGCGGCGGGCGGGCTGGTGGTAGCAGGTTGAAGGCCGGCGAGCTGATGCGAAAGCTCTCGCACCGCGGGATAAACTTTGCGGTAAATCTCGTATTGGCTGGAGTAGAACTCGACGTTCGCCTGCCGCGGCAGCGTGCTATCCCGTATTTCAAGCGCTTGGTCTGCCGCTTCCTCTACCGACGAGAATGTTCCGGCGCCCACACCCGCGAGGAGCGCCGCGCCGAGCGCCGATCCCTCAGATTCGCGAAGAATGACGATTTCTTTGCCATAGATATCAGCCTGGATCTGCCGCCACAGGAGACTACGCGATCCGCCACCCGAAGTGCGAATCTGCGTGACCGGAATTTTGATCTCGCCCAAAATCGCCAACGAATCCCGGAGGCTGAAGGCTACACCTTCGAGGATGGAGCGGATCAGATGCCCGCGGGTATGTGCCGCCGTCAAGCCGAACCACATGCCACGCGCCTGGGGATCGAGATGCGGCGTGCGCTCTCCCATGAGATAAGGAAGGAAAAGCAGCCCGTCGCTTCCGACGGGGATGAGCTCCGCCTCGGCGAGCAGAACGTCGTAGGCGTCGACCCCAATTTGCCGGGCGTACCAGGCTTCAGACTCTCCAAGTTGGTCTTTGAACCAACGAAGCGAAAGGCCGGCGCCCTGGGTGACGCCCATCACATGCCACTTTCCGGGCACTGCGTGGCACAAGGTATGGATGCGGCCTTGGGGGTCCAGGGTGGGCTTGTCCGTGAAGGCGAAGATGACGCCGGAAGTGCCCAGCGTCGCGGATGTCATCCCGCGCCGCACGATGCCGTTGCCGACGGCGCTCGCCGCCTGATCGCCAGCGCCCGCGACAACGGGGGTTCCGGCACGCAACCCCGTTACCAACGCTGCCTCGGTGCTGATTTTTCCGGTGATTTCTGGTGACTCATAAACCCGTGGCAGGAGCGAAGAATCGATGCGAAGAAGGTCCAGCATCTGTTGTGACCAGCGGCGGTGGCTAACGTCGAACAGAAGTGTTCCGGACGCATCGGACACGTCCGTGGCAAATTCGCCGGTCATGCGGAACCGGACGTAGTCCTTTGGCAGCAGGAAATGGGCAGCCCGCTGGTAGAGGGCCCACTCGTTATCCCGGACCCAGAGCAGTTTGGGGGCGCTGAAACCAGTCAGCGCCGGGTTCGAGACCAGGTGGATCAGGCGTTCCGCTCCAACTTCGGCGGTGATCCGGTCGCATTGCGCCTGGCTGCGCTGGTCGCACCACAGCAGCGCCGGCCGGAGAACCGTGTTGGCCTTGTCGAGTAGGGCGACTCCGTGCATTTGGCCCGAAAACCCGACGCTCTTGATTTGCGCTCCAGCCAGGCCCGTCTGCTGAAGTGAGCCGCGAACGGCTCCAATCGTGGCTTTCCACCAATCCTCCGGGTCCTGCTCCGCCCATCCGGGCTTTGGCATTCGCATGGGCTGATGGTCCACCGTCGCCGCGCCGATGACACGCCCGTCCGGCCGCACGATGACGGCGCGCGTGCCCGTGGTGCCGACATCGATTCCCATCGTGTAGCTCATAGAGTTGGTTTGATTGGCGACGTCTCGATTGGCAAGAAATCTGTTCCTTAGAAATGAGGCGGTCAAGCGCGCAAGCGATCATAGCTCTCTTGTCGTTCGACGAAATGCTGGATTGCTGATCGAAGTTCAGGCTTGGAGCGCTTTCCGCTTGATATCCCCCGTTGTCGTGCTATCTGCTCTAGTTCTGACTTTGATAGGTCATTTTGTAGGAGGTCGCGTATCTGCTGGTTGGTTAGGTTAGGCGGAATCTCGGGCTTGGGGGCGCGTTGTGGCGTTGTCCCCAAGACCTCAGAGGAAAGGGCGAGAAAACTCTCGTCAGCTTTGGCGCGGTCCAGGAACCGCAGGACCTCATCGATGGCCGAAACCGTGTGCGAAGGCGTCTCGGGCGCGGGGACTTGGCTCAACTTTTTCCGGATTTCTGAAAGGCCAAGAATGACTCGGTCCAGTTCCTCGATCAGGGCTGACCGGCGCTGAGTGTCGCTGTACATCTCGACTGCATTTCGAAGTTTCTTAAGGTTTGGTAGTAGCTTGCTGCTGGTTGACTTGCTGGGCCGCATTTGGAAAACTCCTCAAGAATTCTTGGGTCATTCGTTGGTAATTCTGACTGTTTTGTGAGTTGGGTGAGTGCAGAAACACCGGCAACTGCTCCGTTGTTGCCTCACGAATGTCCTTATAGTCTTCGGTTATCGATTCGAAGCATCTGTTCGCGAACTGCAGTGCCCCACGCACTGAAGCCATTTGTTCTTTTGCGACGATCTGCATTTTCCCGGCCGTAACATTCACTTTCACAAACGTAAGATAGAATGGCAACCTCGGAACCGGAATAGAATCCGGGTTTAGGATTTGTCGAGCCAGCTCACGTTCCCCTAACAATTGGGAAACCTTCTTGTCAAGGAATGCAACCCCGACTGCGGAAAAATAATCCGGCATCAGGGTGACCAAATAACCGTCACTGGCGTAAAGGGCGTTCTGTGTGGCAAGATAGAGATTCGGCGGGCAATCAATCAGAATATAGTCGTAATCTGCTGCCACACCGGCTAGGGCGTCTGCGAGAATTGACCGCTGGCTCAGGTGCGTGCGGGCAACCTCCTGTATCGTCGTAGAAGGTTTAGTCCTGGATTGAAGACGAAGGTCGATATCTAGGAGCGTTATGTCCGAAGGAATAAGGTCCACGTTCTTGAGGTCCGGATGAGGCATAGGATGCAGCCAGATGGTGTCGCGAATAGGGACTGAATTGCCTTCCACGAATCCCTTATACAATGCCTCCAGCGATCCATGCGCTTCTACTTGTTCCTTCCAGTCTTTATCGTTTGTGCACAGGAATGTCAGGTTGGTTTGCGGATCATCGTCAATGAGTAAAACCTTCAGTTTGTGAAACTTCGCAAGAGCACAGCCGATGTGAAAAGTTGTTGTAGTCTTTCCAACACCCCCCTTGTAGTTGATGATCGAGATTATTCGACCCATTCATTCCCTCCCGTCCAGCGTGACATTACGGGGCACGCCTGAATCCGGCATCTGCCTTGCCAAAAGTATGACACGGCAGTGATGTTATGGCTTAACTTTTTCCCATCGCCCGCTCTTGGCGGAGCGTTCAATCGCATCGAGGACGGACTGATCTTTAACGCCATCATAGAAATTCGGCTCGGGGAAACGGTCTTTTTCGAGCGCCACCATGAAATCATGAATGGCGTGAACAAACGTGTGCTCGTACCCGATAATGTGGCCGGGCGGCCACCAGGCGCCCACATACGGATGAACTGGCTGTGTCACCAGGATGGTCTTGAATCCCTGGTCAGCCTGCGGCTCCGTGTTGTCATAGAACTCCAGTTCGTCCATCCGTTCCAGGTTAAACGCCAGGCTTCCTCTGCTACCGTAGATTTGAAGCGTGTTGTAATTCCGGCGGCCGCCGCAGAACCGCGACGCTTCAAACACGCCCACGCTGCCGTTCTTGAATGCCGTCAGGAAATTAGCGTCATCGTCCACGGTAACGCGGCCTTTGCCTTTTCTTGCTTCGGCCTTCAGCCCGCCCACCGCGCCGGGGAGCGGACGCTCCTTGATGAACGTGGTCGTCTGCGCCGTCACCGCGGTAATGCCGCCATTCAGATAGTGCGCCAAGTCCACGGCGTGTGAGCCAATGTCGCCCAGCGCGCCGCTCCCCGCCACTTTCTTCGTCAACCGCCAGACCAGTGGGAAATTGGGATCCAGAATCCAATCCTGCAGGTAGGCGCCGCGATAGTGATAGATGCGGCCAAGCCTGCCTTCTTTGATCATCTGCTTGGCAAACGCAATGGCCGGAATTTTCCGGTAGTTGTGCATCACCATGTGCTTGACGCCGGCTTTCTCAACGGCGCGCAGCATGTCTTTGGCATCTCGCAGAGTATTGGCTAAAGGCTTCTCGGAGATGACGTGTTTTCCGGCGGCCGCCGCGGCCACGGCGATGGGGCGGTGGAGATTCCCGGGAGTCACGATGTCGATCAGGTCGATATCCTGGCGCGCCACTACCTTTCGCCAGTCAGTTTCCACTTCCTCCCAGCCAAATTGCCGCGCAGCGGCTTCCGCAGCCACCCGGTCCCGGCCGCAAAGCACCTTCATCCGGGGCTCGATCTTCCCGGGGAAGAAGTGCGACACTTGCCGGTAGGCGTTGGAGTGCGCCTTGCCCATGAACTTGTAGCCGATCATCGCCACATTAACTTGAGGCATACAACAATCCTCCCAATGTTCTCGGGTGACCTGGGCTGGCTTCGCGAATGGACTGCCATGTGAACGGGCCGCAACCGCCCGGTTCCCTCAACTGTCCTGTCAAACACGACAAGCGGACTCGCCGGCGCCACGTTTGATATGCCGACCGGGCTGTGCAGGGGCAACCCTCGTGGTCGCCCGCGGGCGGGTACAAGAGCCGCCCGCACGACATCCTACGCCCACCACATCTCCTGCACTTTTTCCTTAATCACCAACTGGTTTAGAAACGCAGCAGCTTTGCTGAGACCTTCATCCACGGACATCAGGCTGTCCTCGTGCTCGATGGAGAGCACGTCGTCGTATCCGATCATTTGCAGCGTAGAGATGAAATCGCCCCAGAAGTCCGGCCCATGCCCGTAACCGACCGTGCGGAAGATCCAGGAGCGGTTCTTCTCATCACGGTAGGGCTTTATGTCCAGAACGCCGTTAATCTTGTAATTCGTTTCGTACATGCGCGTATCCTTGGCATGGACGTGAAACACCGCCTCGCCAAGCTGGCGGATGGCCATGCAAGGGTCGATCCCCTGCCAGAACATGTGGCTGGGATCGAAATTGCAACCCACGGAAGGGCCGGCCTCGGCTCGCAGCTTTAACAGGCTCTCTGGGGAGTAGGCGACAAATCCAGGATGCATCTCGATGGCGATTTTCACTCCGTGGCTTTCCGCGAACTTCCCGTGTTTCTTCCAATAGGGGACAACTCTTTTCTCCCATTGCCACTTCAGAAGATCGAGAAAGTCCGGCGGCCAGGGGGTGGTGACCCAGTTGGGGTATTTCGCCTGGTCGGAGTCGCCAGGGCACCCGGAAAAGTCGATCACTCGTGTGACGCCCAGCTTTTCGGCCATCAGGATCGTCTTGCGGCTGACCTCAGCGTTGCTTTCGGCAAAGCTCTTGTTCGGGTGCAGCACGTTCCCGTGGCAACTCAGAGCGCTGATGGTGATCCCTTGGTCGTCCAGCCGCTGCTTGAACTCCTTGAGCTTGGCAGGCGCGCTCAGCCATTCGAGCTTCAGGTGAGGATCGCCCGGGTAATTGCCCGTGCCGATCTCAATGGTCCGAATACCGAGGGGTTTGATCTTGCGAATCACTTCGTCCAGCGTCAGCTTACCGAACAACGCGGTGAAAAGTCCTACTTTCATCGACACGCTCCCTTCAAGGTGATATCGCCACAAAACCTATGGCCAAGCATCACTCGGCATCCCTCGCACTCCCGCAATTCCGCGCATGGACAAGGGAATAGAGGCTAAATCTATAGGTCACTTC
>JBOGKI010000186.1:0-8135 GCA_050745605.1 Terriglobia bacterium
CGCGCGCCTTCTCCTCCGGCGCATTGTCAATCGAATCAAACGCCCGGTACTTGACTTTGGGGTTGTGCTTCGACAGCACCTTGGTGATCGCCGCCGTCAAGGTCGTCTTGCCGTGATCAATGTGCCCGATCGTCCCAATGTTCATGTGCGGCTTCGAACGGTCAAATTTCTCTTTCGCCATGTTTACCTCTAGCTCCTGATGTGCATTTTCGGATCACCCGCAGCCTGGAAATTCGATCCCTGTCCTAATCTTTCTCTTTCCCCGACGCGGGGCGAAATCCAATCGCTGGACGCCGGGGTATTGGAGGTTCCGGCTCTAGTTTGTAGTCGAACGAGAACGACCCGACGTGCTCCCGCCGGATGAGTAAGACTAACAACCGCTCTGAACTTTCAAGGTCAGCGTCTCCAGGTAGCACGATCCAGGCCCCAATCGGATCGGTATCAATCACAAAGGCGTCAAACGCCCGACCGGTGGGACAAATACCTTCCATGATCTGATCGCCTTGCGTCGTCAGCCGGAAGGAAGCGACCCTTCCCGATATATTCATGCCTGCTACCGGACAACGTATTCATTTCGTCCAATTCCGGACAGGACTTTGACTCTGAGCTTCTCCATGTCTTCAATTGCATTAAAGTTCAAGAGGTCGTCGACAAGCTCGCTGTCCAGATGGACATCATAATAGGGTTTGTTCCCGCCTTCGAATCGCACGGTCCATCTGGGTTTCGAAGCTTCCGCGATAACAGCTTGCAACGGATACCCAGATTGGAGCGGCTTCAGTACAGCCCTAACTATCTCGGCGAGCCGAGCCCCGCGCTCTCGCCACCTTCCATCTGCCAACCTTTCCAGTAGTAGCCGCCGCGCGCAATCCTCTTCGCTAACCCCGCGGCGGCAGGCATCTTCCTTTTCCTGCCCAGTGAGCTCTGGCAAATCGGCGACCGGGGTATGAAGCGCTTGCGCCCAATCCTCGACCGAACCAGGCGCTCCCACTACGACGATGTTAAAGTCAGGCATACGCGCTACCGCGCCACGGCGCGCCCTTGCATCTTGGCGATAATTTCTTCTGAAATGGCGCTGGGCGTTTGGTCGTAGCGCAGGAAGTGCATGGTGTAGGACGCCCGGCCCTGAGTGCGAGAGCGCAAGTCCGTCGCATAGCCAAACATCTCCGCCAGCGGCACCAGGGCGCGAATAATCTGGGTTGAGCCGCGCTTTTCCATGCCCTCGATATGGCCGCGGCGGCTGCTCAGATCACCCAGCACATCACCCATGAACTCTTCCGGCACCACCACTTCAACTTTCATGACCGGCTCGAGCAAGCAGGGATTGGCCCTCCGCACACCGTCCTTCAACGCCATCGACCCCGCAATCTTGAAAGCCATTTCCGAGGAGTCCACTTCGTGGTACGACCCATCGAATAGTCCGACGCGGATGCCCGTCATTTCGTAGCCGGCAAGCGTCCCCGTCTCCATGGCCTCGTGAATGCCGTTATAGACGGGAGCAATATACTCCCGGGGGACCGATCCGCCCACAATCTCGTCCACAAAGAGCAGATTCAGATCAGCGTCAAATTTGTTGGTGGATTTCTTCTTGGTGATTTCGGCAACTTCGGTAGGATCGGCATGTCCGAGAGGTGAGATGCGAATGTTCACGTGGCCGTATTGGCCGCGCCCACCCGTCTGTTTGATGTATCTCCCTTCGGCCTCGGCCGAGCCGCGAATGGTTTCGCGGTAGGCAACCTGCGGACGCCCCACGTTGGCGCCCACATTAAATTCCCGCTGCATGCGGTCCACCAGAATCTCAAGATGCAACTCGCCCATGCCGGAAATCAGCGTTTGGCCCGTGTCGGGATCGGTATGCACCTTAAAGGTGGGATCCTCCTGGGTAAGCTTGCCCAGCGCCAGGCCCATTTTCTCCTGGTCAGCCTTGGTCTTCGGCTCAATGGCAACTGAAATCACGGGCGCCGGAAAGTCCATGGCTTCGAAAACCACCGGAGCGCCTTCATCGCAAATCGTGTCGCCGGTCGCCACGTTCTTCAGGCCAACCGCGGCCGCGATGTCACCGGCGTAAACTTCATTAATTTCCTCGCGCTTGTTGGCGTGCATTTTCAACAGACGGGAAATGCGCTCGCTCCGGCCACGGCGGGGGTTATAAACACTGTCCCCGCTCTTCAACATCCCGGAATAGACGCGAAGGAACGCAAGCTGGCCGACGAAGGGATCGGTCATGATCTTGAAGATGAGTCCCGAGAAGGGGGCATCATCCTTGGCTTCACGGACGGTCATTTCTTCCGTGTCCGGGATCACCCCCTCGATGGCGGGAACATCCAGGGGCGAAGGCAAGTAATCCACCACCGCATCCAGCAGCGGCTGCACACCCTTATTCTTGAAGGCCGCTCCGCACAGCACGGGAACTATTTTCATCGCCAGAGTATTGCGGCGCAGACTGGCGCAGAGCTCTTCATTCGCCACCGCTTCGCCGTGCGCGTATTGGTTCAGGATTTGGTCGTCCACTTCGGCCAGCGCCTCAATCATCTGGTCGCGGGCGTGCTTAGCCGCCTCGCGCACGGTTTCAGGAATTTCTGTAACGTCGTAATCCGCGCCCAGCGTCTCATCCTTGTAAACCAGCGCCTTCTGACGGATGACGTCGATCGATCCCTGGAATTTGTCCTCCGCCCCCAAGGGAATCTGGATGGCGACCGGATGAGCCCGAACCTTGCTGCGGAGCTCTTCGAGGCACGCTTCGAAATTGGCGCCGGACCGGTCCATCTTATTCACAAATACAATCCGCGGCACCCGGTATTTGTCCGCCTGGCGCCACACCGCCTCGGTTTGTGGTTCAACGCCCTCAACCGCACCCAGAATGGCGATCGCCCCGTCCAGGACACGCAAGGACCGTTCCACTTCAGCCGTGAAGTCCACGTGGCCCGGTGTGTCAATGATATTGATGCGGATATCGTTCCAGAAGCAGGTGGTGGCGGCGGAGGTGATGGTGATGCCGCGCTCCTGCTCCTGCTCCATCCAGTCCATCACCGCCGTGCCTTCATGCACCTCGCCAATCTTGTGGGTGATCCCGGTGTAATAGAGAATCCGCTCGGTCGTGGTGGTCTTTCCGGCATCGATGTGGGCCATGATGCCGATATTCCGGGTTTTTTCGAGCGGTACCGAACGTGGCATAAATCACAATCCGAAGAAAGAGAAAGTCAGCAAGGGGCCGTGGCGGACCACAGTCCGCCGTCCGTCAATTCAAATGAACGTTGGGGCCGCGCCAGCAGCCACAAGGCGGATAGCGGTTCCGGGTGGAACCTTGTCCCGCCCTGCCCAGGTCTTTCCCGAAAGTTCGGGATTACCAGCGGTAGTGGGCAAAGGCCTTGTTGGCCTCGGCCATACGGTGGGTATCGTCCCTTTTCTTGATGGCTCCGCCCCGGTTATTGGCGGCATCCAGCAACTCGCCCGCAAGCCTTTCAACCATCGATTTTTCGCTGCGCTCGCGCGCATAGCCGATGATCCATCGCAGGCTCAAGGAAGTTTGACGATTGCGGTTGACTTCCACCGGCACCTGGTAGTTGGCGCCGCCCACGCGGCGACTCTTCACTTCCAGCGCCGGTTTTACGTTTTCCAAAGCTTTTTTGAACGCCTTCAACGGATCATCGCTGGTCCGCTGCCGCATCACCTCTAGCGAGCTATAGACAATCCTCTGCGCCGTCGATTTCTTCCCTTCGTGCATCAGACAATTAATCATTTTTTCAACGAGAGGATGACCGAACACCGGATCCGCCATGGTTTCGCGGCGCTCAACTGTTCCCTTTCGGGGCATATCCAACCTCGACTGAGTGGCAGCGCGCCGTAAATTCCTTTGGCCTACCGCCTTCTTTCCACTTGTTTTTTCTAGGATGCTTTCGGTCTCTTGGCGCCGTATTTCGAGCGGCCCTGGCGGCGATCAGCGACTCCCGCCGAATCCAGCGTGCCGCGAATGACGTGATAGCGAACACCCGGCAGATCCTTCACGCGCCCGCCGCGAATCAGCACGATGGAGTGCTCCTGCAGGTTGTGACCGACACCCGGAATGTAGGTGGTCACTTCCATGCTGTTCGTCAGCCGCACCCGCGCCACCTTGCGCAAAGCCGAGTTCGGTTTCTTCGGGGTCTGCGTATAGACGCGAATGCAAACACCGCGCTTCTGCGGGCAGCCTTCCAGCGCCGGGCTCGAAGTCTTGTAGCGCGGCGACTTCCGGCCGAGACGAACCATTTGACTGAATGTGGGCAATGCGGCGATAACCTTTCCGGATTCAACAGACCCGATTCAGAGACACGGCTTCCTAGAGCGCGCTTCACTCAAGGGCCATCCTTTCAAATGTAACAAACGATGTGAAACCCTGTCAAGCGTTGTGACGGAATCCCTCAAAAACATTCGGGAAGTACCAGCCTTCGCAAACCCACCTTGGCGGCAACCCGCACCGCCGCTCACCGCATTTCCAAAATCTCTTGTTCCTTCGCCTTGCCTTGCGCCTCCAGCTTCTCGATGTGCTCGTCGGTCAGCTTCTGAATTTCCTCGAGGCCGCGCCGCTCGTCGTCTTCGGAGATCGTTTTGTCCTTCAGCAGCTTCTTCAATGCCTCATTCGAATCGCGCCGCACGCTGCGCACGGTCAGGCGATGCTGTTCCATCACCTTGTGGAGGTGCTTCACCAAATCTTTGCGCCGTTCCTCGGTAAGCGCCGGAATGGGCACCCTCAAAATCTTTCCATCGTTCATCGGATTCAAACCGAGGTCCGAAGACCGGATAGCCTTCTCAATGGACGGCAGTAAACCCGGGTCCCACGGCTGAACCGTCAGCAACGTCGCCTCCGGAACACCCAGCGTTGCCACCTGATTCAAGGGCGTCGGAGTGCCGTAATAATCCACCCGGATGTGGTCGAGCAGCCCCGCCGAGGCGCGGCCGGTGCGTAGCGAGGCAAGCTCATGTTGGAAGTCTTCCACCGCCTTGGCCATCTTGCTCTTTGCCTGACCCACCGTTTCCTTGATCATCGCCGTGCACTCCGCGCCGTTCTCACCGTTCGACCCACGACCCGACCTTCTCGCCCGTCACCACCCGCTTCAGATTGCCCGGCACGTTGAGATTAAAAATGATGATGGGCAAACTATTGTCCATGCAAAGCGATATCGCCGTGGTATCCATCACCGCCAGGCGCTTGGAAAGCACCTCCAGGTAAGAAATCCGCCGGAACATTTTGGCGTCCGGATCTTTCACTGGATCGGCATCGTAAACTCCGTCCACCTTGGTGGCTTTCAAAATCACTTCCGCCTTGATTTCCATGGCGCGTAGGGCAGCGGCCGTGTCGGTTGAGAAATACGGGTTGCCCGTGCCACCCGCCAGAATCACCACCCGCCCCTTTTCCAAATGCCGGATCGCCCGGCGTCGGATAAACGGCTCCGCCACTTCGCGCATCTCAATGGCCGTCACGACGCGCGTCTGGGCGCCGGACTTTTCCAGAGCGTCCTGCAGGGCTAAAGCATTGATAATGGTGGCGAGCATTCCCATCTGATCAGCCACCACGCGGTCAATTCCGCTCGCCGACGCGGCAACCCCGCGAATGAAGTTCCCGCCGCCCACGACCACCGCCATCTGCACTCCCAGGTCGCGGACTTCCTGAACCTCCGAGGCGATTCTCCGGACCGTCTCCGGATCCACGCCAAAGCCCTGCTGGCCCATCAGAGCTTCACCACTCAGCTTCAGCATGATCCGCTGAAATACAGGTTCAGCCATACGGCCGGCTCGGCATTGAGCAGTCGCACGCCGGCAAAGACCGGCATCACGGCCCTAGGCCTTGGAGCCATCCTCCGCTTCAGCTTCCAAAGTGGCGTTCACGGCTTGGCCGCGATCCGCCTCACCCACCTTGAACCGCGCAAAACGCCGCACGGTAATGTTTTCACCGAACTTGGCGATCTTCAAGTTGATCAGCTCACGTACCGTTGAATTCCCGGACGGGTCCTTGATGAAATGCTGCTCGTAGAGGCAGTTGTCCTCGTAAAACTTCTCAAGCCGTCCCTCGACAATCCGATCCACCACCGCCTCGGGTTTTCCAGAGGCCAGCGCCTGGGCGCGCAGAATCTCCCTCTCGCGCTGTAACGCCTCTGCCGGTACTTCTTCCTTGCGTACAAAGCGCGGGTCGGTCGCACAAACCTGCATGGCCAGGTTATGCGCCAGGGCTTGGAACTCTTCATTCCGAGCCACAAAATCAGACTCGCAATTCAACTCCACCATCACCGCGATCTTGGCCCCGGGATGGATATAGGAGCCCACCATTCCTTCGTTAGTCAACCGCGCCGCCTTTTTCGCTGCCGCCGCTTGACCTCTTTTGCGCAACACGGTGAAGGCCTGTTCCAGATCGCCATTCGTCTCCTCCAGCGCCTTCTTGCACTCCATCATAGGAGCGCCGCTCATTTCGCGCAATTTCTTCACAATCTCTGCAGGAACCCTCATTCTTTTTCTGCTCTCCTTGCTGCAACGGGGGGAACGAACGCCTAAACCGATACGTCCTGCTACGAATAGTTCCTTATATGACGGGTAGCTTACTCCGGGTCTTGTTACTCGACAGGCTGCCGTAGCAGCAACGGCCAAATCCGACGACAGGTCATGCCCACAACCTATCGTGCGATGTACGAGCCCCGCCCCTTTGAAACCACTCAGCCGGGAATGAACCGCATCGTTTAGCGAAGATCATCTGTGGCCGGCGCATCCGGCCCGCCGCGCTTGCCCGCCGCCGCCCGGCGCCTGCCCCGGGGGACGCGCACCCGGTCATCTGCCACTTCCTCGGCTTCCGTCACAGTGCCCGGAGCGACCGGCGGCACGTCGAGGAATCCCATTTCTTCGGCCGGGATATGTTCCACGTCGGCCAAGCGGTCCTCCTCAAAAGCCGCGCGTTCGCGCTGCGCCTCCAGCTCTTCGGCAGCGCGCTCGAGTGCAATCTTTTCCTCCTCCAACCGCTTCTCCTCAGCCGAGACGCGGCCCTCCAGCACTGCATCGGAAATGCGCGAAGTGAACAGCCGGATGGACCGCAGCGCATCGTCATTGCCGGGGATGACGTAGTCCACCACGTCCGGATCACAATTGGTATCCACGATCGCAACCACCGGAATCCCCAGCTTGCGAGCTTCCTGTACGGCAATGTGTTCGTTGTTCGAATCGACGACGAACAGAGCATCCGGCAGGCCCGGCATATCCTTAATGCCTGCGAGGTTGTGATTCAGGTGCTGACGTTCCCGCTCCAACCGCAGAACTTCCTTCTTCGGCAACAGCTCATAACGCCCGTCGCCGCTCATCTCTTCGAGCTCCCGCAGCCGCTGGATTGACTTCTGAATGGTTAAGAAATTGGTCAGCAGTCCGCCCAGCCACCGGTGGTTCACATAAAACATGGAGCAGCGCACCGCCTCCTCGGAGATCGCCTCCTGCGCCTGCCGCTTGGTGCCGACGAACAGCAGAGTGCTTCCGGCTTGCGCAAGGTCGGAGATAAATTTGGCCGCTTCCTTGAAGAGCTTCAAGGTCTTCTGCAGGTCGATGATGTAAATGCCGTTGCGTTCTCCGTAGATGTACTCCTTCATCTTGGGATTCCAACGGCGTGTCTGGTGCCCAAAATGGACGCCAGCCTCCAGAAATTCCTTCATGCTAATCGTGGCCAAAATTCCTCCTTCAACTCGACGAAGAGCCTACACCTACCCCGCGGAGCAAGCTTCCACGGGGACCGGGAACGTCAGCATCCAAAACATGTCCGGTCCACAAACGAACCGGATCGGGCGCCTCAATTGGAGTAGATCGAAGGGCGGGTCAGGGAACGCAAGCACCCAGCCCAGCTTTGCGCTGGATAGGGACACAACCTAGCGTTTCGAGAATTGGAAGCGCTTCCGGGCGCCTTTTTGCCCATACTTCTTACGCTCTTTCATCCGCGAGTCCCGCGTCAAAAAACCACTGGCGCGGAGCCGCGACCGCAACTCCGGATTAAAGGCCAGCAGCGCCCGCGCAATACCCATGCGCGCCGCTCCAATCTGGCCGTGAATGCCCCCACCTCGGGCATTCAGAAGAACATCAACCGTGCCCAGGAGCTCCACCGCCATCAGCGGCTCCTTCAACTCTCCCTGCAGAGATGC
>JBOGKI010000187.1:0-8103 GCA_050745605.1 Terriglobia bacterium
ATGCCAATGTGGGCGGCGCCATGCGCGATGCGATCTCCCGCTTCCGCGAGGACGTGATCGAGTCACGTTATCCCGGCGACTGCGAGTCGTATCATCTCCCGGCGGCCGTCCAAGCAGCCTTCAGCAGCCGGTGATAAAAGCGAGAGACGGGTGACGAGTCACAAGATGCGACGCGGGCAATCCATGCACCCTCTGGTGGGCCGCCGGCCGGTGTAGGGGCGACGCTCGTGGTCGCCCTGCTGGGGCGGGCCCAAAGCCCGTCCCCACATCTCACGTCTGAACCTTCGGAAGTTTCTACCCTAACGCCATTTGCAACAAAAGCACAGCAGCCACGCCTGCGGCCACCATAACCGCAATCCTGAGACCATGCTCCTTGTTGACTTCGGGAATCAGGTCAGAGGCGGCAACGTAAAGCGTGACGCCGCCGGAAATCGCCAAGCCGAAGCCTACAAAGTGGCGGGTGGCGGCCATGGTCACAATGCCGACGATCCTTGACAGGGCGAGCGCCGTCACCGCCCAGTAGCCGCTGCGGATGTCATCGCGCGCCGCCATCATGATCGAACCCATGGTGAAGCCCTCGGGAACATTGTGCAGCAGGATGGCGCCGAAAATCAGAATGCCAAGGCTGGTGGAAACCAGAAAGCCGGAGGTGATGGCGACGCCGCCAAAAAACGTGTGGACGAGCAGGCCCCCGAGCGCCGTGTAAGCGGCCCTCGGCTTGATGAAAGCCTCCTTGTGGGTTTCTTCGCCGAAGTGGAAATGGGCCGGCCAGGAATGCTCAAAAAAATGGACGATGAAGTAACCGAGCAGCACCAGCAGAGGCGTGGCGGTGGGTGAGAGGCGGAAGCTTTCCGGGATCATCTCCGCAAGGGCCGTCGCCAGCATGAAGCCGGCGCCGAGGCCAATGAAGTAAATCAGAAATGAGCGGCTCCACGGGCGCGCGCCCACAATGCCGCACCCCAGGAGATTGGCAATGCCTGCCACCACTCCGAGAATCAGGCTGATCCAGAGATAGGACATGGAAGAAGCGGTCGGCTTTCAGCGATCAGCCCTCAGCAATCAGCAGTTAGCGGTCACCCTTCAGCAGTCACCGAGGCAAGTTGCTGAAAAAGTCTTTCCAACTGTCATGCTGAGCGAAGATCTCATGGGCCTTCGGCCCAGCACCGTGCATGAAAATGGCGCAGGGGCGCCGCTTGCGGCGCCCTGGGGCAGGGCAAGCCCTGCCCCTACGGCGGGACGCCGAGTAACTGGCGTATTTTCAACGCCGTATCCGCCTATTTCCTGGCAGCGAAGAATCTATACCCTTTGCCCCAATACGACAAGCGGATGCTTCGCGCAGCCTGCCCTGAGCCCACCGGAATTCTTCGCTTCCCTCTGAATGACAGGCGAAGGGCTCAGCATGACAAATCAGGATTTTGAGCAGCCTGCCAGAGCGTGGAAAGCGTGTTCTGTCTGCTGACCGCTGAGGGCTGATCGCTGAAAGTCGCTTCATTACGATGAGTGCCGGAAATGAACGACCTCGCCATCCTTGACCACGTACTCTTTACCCTCCAGCCGGAGCGTTGCCCGGGCGCGCGCTTCGGCAAGGCTTCCTGCCGCAACCAGGTCCTCGTACCTCACCACCTCGGCGCGGATGAAGCCTTTTTGAATATCGCTATGAATTTCTCCCGCCGCCTCCCAGGCCGTCGCGCCGGAGCGGATGGTCCAGGCACGGCACTCATCCTCGCCCACCGTAAAGAAGGAAATCAATCCCAGCAGTTGATAGCTGGAGCGGATCATACGGGCGATGGCGGATTCCGCCAGACCAAAGCTGGCCAGGAAGTCGAGGGCTTCGGCATCGCTCAATTCTGCAAGCTCCGCTTCCACCTTGCCGCACACCGCCGTGACCAGGGTTTTTTCCCGCGGCTTCAGCCCGAAGCGCGCGGCCAGCTTTTCCGGGTGCGCAGTTTCGGCGGCAGCCTTTTCATCCAGGTTCAGAACGTAGAGCATGGGCTTCTGGGAAAGAAATGTGAAGCCCCGGATGGCGCGTTCTTCTGCCGCATCGAGCGTGAACTCGCGCAGCGGGATTTGCTTCTCCAGCGAGGCCTTGCATGCCAGAAGCGTGCGAAGCTCCTGCTCGAGCGCGGGATTCTTCTGCTTCTTCACGTCCTTCTCCAGGCGCTCGAGCCGCTTTTCCGCCACGGCCAGGTCGGAAAGAATCAGCTCCAACTCCACGTTCTCCACGTCGCCTTGCAGCCGCGAAGCATCCGGCGAGTCGCCCTCTCCAAAGGCGCGAATCACATGAGCCAGGGCGGCTACTTCCCGAAGCGTTGCGCCCTGCGCGCCGACGCGGGCAAGGTCAATCACGCTGCCCGGAGTGTCCACGTATTCCACCGTGGCGTGAATGAGCTTACGAGGCTTGTACATCTCCGCCATGTGGTCCAGGCGCGGGTCCGGCACGGTGGCCACTCCGATGTGCGCCTCCGGCTTTCCGGCGTGCAGAGCTTCACTTTGAGCGGGAGTCAAAATGCTGAACAGCGTGGTCTTGCCCACCTGAGAAAGTCCCACGATACCAATCTTGAGCACAAAGTCCTCTTGATCTTGATGGTGTGAAAGAGCGGCAAGGCAGCAACTTTTGATACTAGCATAACGGGTACGATTCGAAGACCGCGAGAATGACCATCGCAGTGGATCAGTCTTCATGCGGACCCGGCACAACAGTCTTAGGAGTAGCACAATCTAGCTGGTCAGCTAGCTTATTCAGGAGGAGCAACCCATGCAATCCGTGGGACGGTTTGAAGCCAAGAACCGTCTTTCCGCTTTAGTAGAGAGCGCCTCCCACGGCGCGGAGATCATCATTACCCGTCGCGGGTAGCCCGTCGCCATGCTGGTGCCGGCGGCAGGACGATCCAGCCGCAGTCCTCGCGAGGTGGTTGAAGATCTGCGCTTCCTCGCTGCCAGCATCTGTGACGGTAGGCGCGCGCCCCCACTCTCATCGGAGCGCGCACATGTAAGCCAGTGTCTACGCCACCCGCGAAAAATTCTGTCTCACCCGTCTCATGGATCCCATCACAATGTGCTAGGCTTCAAGCCATGGCGCTTTCCCGATGCAAAGGACGCTGCGAGTGGAGAGATAAGCAGTCACCGCCTTCTGGCTCGATTTCCGAGCCCGGGGGTTCGAGGCTGCGACCAAAGTGAAATTGAAGGAACGAAGCTTGAATGTGTATGAAAACAAAGGATCGAGGTTTTCAGACCGATGCTCAGGACGGGTGCGCCGCACCGACGGGATGGGTCGAGCCTGTACCGCAGGAATCAAAGCCGTACACAGTTGAATTGAAGGAACGAAGCTTGAATGTCTACGAAAACAAAGGATCGAGGTTTTCCGACCGATGCTCAGGACGGGTGCGCCGCACCCACGGGATGGGTCGAGCCCGTACCGCAGGAATCAAAGCCGTACACAGTTGAATTGAAGGAACGAAGCTTGAATGTGTATGAAAACAAAGGATCGGAGCTTCCTGACAGGTACGCGCAACCGCTGTACCTGGGGAGCCGGCCAGGTCCCGGCCTAACTTTGCTTCGACCCTTGCATCAAGCGTTTCAGAAGCTGAATCTGGCCTGCGTGGTAGACGTCATGCAGCGCGACGCCAACAACATTATCCGTCACCGACTGCCCTTTGCGGCCCGCCGGGCTGGCCAAGTGCACGGCACTCAAACCGGCAACGGCCTGGCGCAGATCTCGGTGCTGGCCTTCCAACAAAACCCGCAAGGATTTCCAGGCTCTCTCATTCCATTCCCCGCTTCCCTTCTGGAAGGAGAACCAGTTGTAGCCCCGCGCTGGGAACGCGGGCACATTCGACTTCGACAATCGGCGCCGTACCTGATGCTTCCAATAGGCGGCGTGCAGTACGATCTCGCGGATGCTGTGCCGACCTTGCTCCGGCGTCCAGGCCGCCATCTCCGCGGTGACGCCGCGCAGGGCGGACTTCAGATTGGGACCGTGCCAGGCGGTATGATCGTAAGCCTCGTCAATAAGGTCTACCAGAGTTTGAACAGCCTGATCAGCATTCTTTGCCATCGGCGGTTCTCCTTTCGGGTCGGAGTTGCAGCGGCCGGCCGCGCCGCCGGGTTTCTGAAGACTAACCTCCGAACTATCTTATAGTGGTTATATAGTCACAAAATCTAAACTAACCTGTCAAGCTGATTTCGATGGTTTATTCCTGGAGGACGGGCTGGGCGGTGCAAGGTCTAAAGGCCAAACCCATTTTCGAATTCGTGGGCGGCGCGCTGTGCCTGGACTTCGCCAACACCGTGGATGACCGTCTGAGCGAAGAGCGGGTGAAGGACCTCGTGCCCGGCTTTCCAGCCTTGGTCTGTTGGGCGCGCCAGGCGGGCGTGATTCCCGTGGACGCCGGCAAGCGTCTGGGGAGAAGGGCCTCAAGGCGGCCTGCAGAAGCGGCCCGCGAGCTCGAACGCGCCCACCGCCTGCGCGAAGCCATCTTCCGCATCTTTTCGCGTCACGCCGCCGGGCAGGCTCCCGCCCGCGCCGATCTTGCAACGTTGAACACGGAATTATCCCTGGCCTTTCAACATCTTCGTGTGGAACGCTGGCGACAAGACTTCGGTTGGCGCTGGGATTCAAGTGCCGGCGAATTCGATCCGATTTTGTGGCCGGTGGTTCGTTCGGCTGCCGAGCTGCTGACCTCCAGTCATCTCGCGCGGGTGCGGACGTGCGGCGCAAGGGACTGTGGCTGGCTCTTCCTGGACACCAGCCGCAACCACAGCCGGCGCTGGTGTAAGATGCAAAGTTGTGGGAATCGGGACAAGGTCCGGCGGCACTATCTGAAAGTAAGGGAAAAGCGGCCGCAGCACGGCCACCCCACAAAATAGACAGCCCAGGTCGTTAGACCTGGGTAGGCGGAGCGAATGCCGATATTGCGAAGCCCCGGAGGGGCGATAGAAGATGCGCATGCGCCAAGTGGCGCGCCAACGGCCCCGGCCCACGGCACAGCAATTCTCCAGGAAAAGGCAGGCGTGCCGCGGCTACGCTTTCGGTAGTGGGTCAGCGTGGCTTCTGTAGCGGCGGTCGGAGTTTAGACCGCCGTTGTTGGATTCCACATCGTTTGCGGCGCTCCTAGAGCGCCGCTACAGCAAAGCGCACCACCACGCCTTCTGCCTTCTGGACCGGCTCGAACGCCTCTGCTAGCATGAGATAAGCGGGGTTTGGTCCGGGCGCGACGAACCGGCTCCACAAGCCGCCGCCCTAGGAGCAAGATCGATGAACGTCAGCAAGGTGATTCTGGCGCGGCCCCGGGGATTTTGCGCGGGGGTGGACCGCGCCATCGACGTCGTGAACCAGGCGCTGGACCTCTACGAGCATCCCGTCTACGTGCGGCGCGAGATCGTGCATAACTCTCACGTGATCGACGCGCTTCGCTCGAAAGGCGCAATCTTCGTGGAAGACGTCGATGAAGTGCCGGACGGGGCGACGTTGATTTTCAGCGCCCACGGCGTTGCTCCGGAAGTGCGCGCCAAAGCCGCCGCCAAGAAGCTGCGCGTGATTGACGCCACCTGTCCGCTGGTGACCAAGGTGCATCAGGAAGCCATTCGTTTCGCCAAGCAGGATGTGTCCATCATTCTGATCGGGCACGAGGGGCACGACGAAGTGATCGGAACCATGGGGGAGTTGCCGGGCCGAATCCATCTGGTGGGAAGCGTCGAAGAAGCCGAAAAAGCGCCAGTGGCGAATCCTGCGAACGTCGGCGTCATCACCCAGACCACGCTCAGCGTGGACGACACGCGCGCCATCCTGGACACGCTGAAGCGGCGCTTCCCGAGCCTGCGCACGCCCGCGTCCGACGACATTTGCTACGCCACGCAAAATCGCCAGACGGCCGTCAAGGCGCTTTCGCAGCGGGTGGATGCGGTGCTGGTGCTGGGCTCGGCGAACAGCTCGAACTCCAACCGCTTGCGCGAGGTGGCGCGGGCGGAGGGCTGTCCCGCTTACCTGATTAATGATGCGAGCCACATCCGTCCCGCCTGGTTTGAAGGAATCCGGACTGTGGCCATTACGGCGGGCGCTTCCACGCCGGAAAACCTGGTTGAAGACGTGGTGAATTACTTCAGAGCTCGCGGCGCGGAAACGGTGGAAGAGGCGGAGATCGTTGCGGAGAACGTGACGTTCACGCTGCCCGCGGAATTGCAGCGGGACATGGCGGCGCGCAAGGGCCAAATCACGAGTGGCAAGTGACAAGTGACAAGTGACGAGTGACAAGCGGAAGAAGCTGTCCCCTATCAGCTTTCAGCGAAAGCCAGGCTCACTTTCGCGTTTTTCTGACGCCGTTTGCTGAATGCTGAGAGCTTTCACTTGTCACTGGTCACTTGCCACTCGTCACTTGCCACTGCTCTAAAGGAGCCTTCGAGAACCCACGATGAATCCCATCCTTGAGGAACACGCAGCACGCTATCTTGAGGCACTGCTCCCGAAGCGCGATCCCGTGGTGCGCCAGATGGAACAATACGCCGCGCGGCACAGCGTTCCCATTGTGGGCCCGGCCTGCGCGCGGGTGCTTTACCAGTTGGCGCGCATCGCCGGCGCGCGGCGCGTCTTCGAGATGGGCTCCGCCATCGGTTACTCCACGTTGTGGCTGGCCCGGGCCGTGGGCCCCAAGGGACGCGTCTACTATACAGATAGCGATCCCGCCAACGCCCACCGCGCTGAAGATTATCTGCGGCAGGCTGGGGTGCTGGATCGCGTCAAGATTCTTACCGGCGACGCGCTGGAAATGTTGAAGGTGACGCCGGGCCGCTTCGACATGATTTTCAACGACGTGCTGAAGAAGGACTATCCCAAGGTCTTCCGGTTGGCCGTGCCGCGCCTACGTCCCGGCGGGCTGTTTGTGACCGACAACGTCTTGTGGTCCGGACGCACGGCGCGTCCCGCCGCGAAAGGCGACGCCGAAACCTTGGCCATTCAACAGTTCAACCGACTGGTCTACCGATCGCCGGAACTCTTCACCACGATTGTTCCGTTGCGGGACGGGCTTGCAGTGTGCCTGAAAGCGAGAGACGCTGACAACTGACAAGTGATAAAACAAACGCAGTCGATCGATTGCTGGTCTCTTGTCTCTGGCCTCTTGATTGTTGACCGCTGCTTAATTCATCAGGCTTTGAATTTGGCGCAAGCCGTGGAGGACGTCTTTGGCGCCGGGATCGTCCTGGGAGCACAGACTGAGGTAGGCTTTGAAATCGGCGGAGGCTTCACGATAGCGGTTCATCTGCAAGTAAACCATGCCGCGGTCCCGAAGCGGGTCGAGCGACGTTGGGTCAATGGCAAGGCTCATTTCGATCAGCGTCAGCACGCGCTCATAATGCCGCCGCCGGAAATACGAGCCTTTGAGGTTGTTGAGCATCCTGGCCAGAATCTGCTTGGGCGTGGAGGCGGCAAGAAATTCGGGTTTCATCTCCGCCTCCGCGCCGTATTGGGCGCGCAGCCGCTCCGTGCAATCCTCGCGCGTCAGGACCGCTCCGGCGTGATAAGGGTCAACGTAGATCTCCTGGTCCGGCGTGAGATATTTCACCAGAAAATGCCCGGGAAAGCCCACCCCCTCCACCCGCAGGCCATTGACCTTTGCCACTTCCAGGTAGACCAGCGAAAGAGTGATGGGAATTCCCTTCTTGCGGTCCAGAACGTCATTCAGGTAGCTGTTGCGGGGGTCGTCATATTCGTCATCATTTCCTGCGAACCCTTCCTCGGCGTAGAGGAGTTGATTGATCGCTCGGATGCTGTCCCAGGGTGTGGCGAGACGCGCGAGCTGAAGGCGGGCGGCAAGATTCCGGAAGCGATCGAGCTGTGTGGCGATGTCGAGTTGCGGATATTCCGTCCGGGCGATGAACAGAGCCGCCTCCGTCAAGGGAATTTCGAGGTTCGGCTTCTCCATCATGCGGACAAAAAGACGAACGGCTTCTGGTTGAACCGTACTAGCCATCGGCAAAGATCCATCTTCGCTGAGCGATTCAGCGGTTCCGGCAAGCTCTGGAACCCCGCCCATCGGACCGGGGCAAGGCGAAGCGGGCGCGGCGCGAAATTCGCAATCCGCTCGCTCCAACCAGTGTATTGTACAAATA
>JBOGKI010000188.1:0-8091 GCA_050745605.1 Terriglobia bacterium
ATGGAAGGTCGCGTGTCCGGCAGGCCTGAAACCCTGCCCTTCCGGTCCAGCACCGAAACTGGTGAGAAATACGGGTCAGGCATTAACGAAACGCCGCAGAGCTTCTGGAAAGAGGGTAGTGGTACTTTTTCATGGCTGTAGCGGCGCTACAAAGCGGGCGGAAATCACAAATCCAAAAAGGATTGTTTAAGCAAACCCATAAGTTATTGATAATAAACATAAATTATAGCGAAAATGAATCCAAACCCAAAAAGCAAACCCACTGATAACTTAACAAAGCTTTTATTATCATTAGCTTGTGGATATTTTTGGAACGAAGTCAGGCAAGTAACTAAATATAAAAGGGTTAGGTCACAATTTGGCTTTGCTTCCGGTTTTTTTGGGCCACAAATGTGCAGGCCCGATTGGATCGACACTCGCAGGTGGCTTTAGACCGGCTGGTTCAGCGGCTGGGCTGGAGTCCATCGCGGGTGGTGCGCGAGGGATTGCGCCTGCTCGATGCCGGTTAGGGCTCTGGCGCAAGGAAAAGAATCGTTGGCATCGGGCGGTTTGACTCGGGCGTAGCCGATCTGGGCTCCAGCAAGAAGCACCTGGAAGGATTCGGGCGGTGACGCCTCTCCTGCTGGATACCGGCGTGATCGTCGCCCTTCTGGACCGGGAGCGAGAGGCGGCACACCCGGTGTGTGGCCGCTGAGCTTTCCAGCTCGTGATTTGGATGTGACGGACAGAACAACCGCTTTTTCTTCTCGTCGTAAACGAGCTCTTCAATTTCGCGCATTGGAATCTCTACCTTCAGCTTCGTTTCTCCAACTCGGCGGCGCGGCGCCAGGCAGCCAGACTGCCGGGAACCCATGGCCGCTTGCTTCCTTCGATGGCATCGGAGTAACATGTTGCCAAGTTCGTAAGACGACTGATGTGCGCGTTGTGAGAGCGGGGACGAAGCGGTCTGATGGGACTTCACTTCATCAGCTACTCCGGAGTTGACGCAAAAGATTTTGCCGTTCGGCTTGCGGACGAGCTTGCGACTGGCCCGCCAGCCATTTGTGTCTGGCTGGACAAGCGCGAGCTGAAGCCGGGGCTGGATTGGGACGAGCAGATTGGCGAGGCGATCAAGACCTGCCACAGCCTGCTGTTTGTCATGAGTCGCGACAGCGTGACACCGAATTCCGTTTGCAAGAAGGAATGGACGCAAGCCCTCAAATACA
The DNA here is from genome assembly GCA_050745605.1 of Terriglobia bacterium. GTDB lineage: Bacteria > Acidobacteriota > Terriglobia > UBA7540 > UBA7540 > CALCEB01. The sequence goes on from JBOGKI010000188.1 coordinate 1,206, forward strand.
GGAAGCCGGTCATTCCCCTCCGGTTCCATCGCGACGCGGAGTTGCCGTTTCGCCTGGAACCCCGGGAGTATATTGACTTCTCCGGGGGTTTTGAGTCGGCCCTGGCACGACTCCGGAATCACTTGCAGTGGTTGTCCGGGCCCGGGGGGGCGTTGCAGGCGCTCAAGGACCGCTTGGCGGATGCCAAACGCGACCTGTCCCGCGTCGCAGATCAAGACCGGCCGCAAATTCTGAGCGAGATCGCCGACTTGGAAGAGCAGATCGCGCGGCAGCAGCGTCTGGTCGACCATCCCCAGGCAATGCCGGAACGTGTCCACAAGAGCGCCGCGCCGAGCGCCAACCGAGAGCCTCAGCCGACTGCCCACTACACATTGCGGATGTTCAAGGGGAATGAACAAGTCGGCACCTCTACGGTAGCGATTGTTCCTGGCGGCCACTCGTATCCAAAGGTGGATCAAACCATCGACGACAAATGGAGGGTTACCAAAGTTCTCGTTGACCGTCCGGAAGGGGAATACTGGATTCGCGTTGAGCCCCTCGCTAGGCGGACCAGCGATACCAAGTCGTGGGATCCAGCGGTGCTTGAACGGGCAAGCAGAGATCTTGCGGTCTACGTTGGTCCGATGGCCAACGTGATTGTGCGTCGCGCCTCCCAGCTTACCCCGTCGCTTGGGCAATTGTACCAGGCTCTCGCCGCTGAAATAGCGTCCCCCACTGATCGCCAGAAGTTTCTCGCATCCCACCGCTTCTGAGGTTGCGCCCTCTTCGCTTCGATTCGGGCAGGCGGATCGCCATCACCAGGCAGGGGTCATCCGGCTGAACGAGCCAGCCAGTTGAGCAATCTGGTCCCTGCCCCTTACCGGAAGTTGGGGCACGCTCAGGTTGCCTGTGCCGGTCTCGCCCACCTTGGCGGACAGCGGATAGCCATCAATCGGGTTTAGATTGACCGTTTGTGATGCAAGGAAAGGCCAACGGTCAGGAAGGCGCTGACCGTGACTGTCGCAACACGATCTGGAGTCTGGCGTTACGCTCAAACCTAGAAGACCCAGCCGGCATGTGGCCGCCATTCAGTACCTGGAACGGTCACTGGTGACCTGCGAAACCCTTTAGAGAAATGAACCAACGCTCTGCCCGTTTCGTATCTATAATCGAAGCATCATTCTGGGAGGACCGAAATGTACTGCATGCATTGTGGAGCGAGTTTGCAACCCGGCCAGGTGTTTTGCAGCGCCTGTGGTAAAGCGGTTGAATCCACTGCACAGCAGATTCCGCAATCGTCGCCTCAACCGTACCGTCAAGCGGCGTATCCGCCTCCGGCTCAGGCTTACGTCCCGCCTGCCGCCCAGGGAAGGATTGCCGCCCACCTGCGCACGCTGGCTATCTTGTGGTTAATCGTCTCAGGCATTCACCTCTTCTCGGGCTTCAGACTTTTTACATTCGGTCGCTTCGGTCTGGCGTTCTTTCATGTACCCTTTGCACCCTTCCTCACACCGCTGCTCAGCGTCCTCGGAGTTGTGGCCATGGTCAGCGCCGTGGTAGGGCTTTTGGTGGGATGGGCACTATTGCAACGCGAATCGTGGGGTCGGATGCTGGCGATTATCCTCGGGATCATCATCCTGCCTCGAATCCCTTTCGGAACGGCGCTGGGGATTTACACCCTCTGGGTTCTGCTGCCCGCGCAGTCAGAAGCCGAGTACCGGCAGATTGCACGGCAGGCTTAGCTTCTGACGCCAGACTCTGACGGCGTGCTGTACGGCGGTTCGCGGACCTGGCAAGAACGGCCATGTCCGTGCCGCCCAGCCGAAAGCCGCACGGCGAGAGAATCGATCGGCGTAGCTACCACTCAAAACCCAAAAGCCCACGGCAGGGAAAAGCGTGCCGTGACTACCACCGCAGAGTCGCCAGCGTTCAGCCAAAAGAACAAACCGCTGTCGCAAGCTGTCAGTTGCAACCCGGAAACTTGAACGATCCCAGTCTGGTACTCCAGCCGGAGCCGTTCGAACAGGAACAAGCTGGCCGGCTCGGGTGATGGAGAAGCAACAAATCCCTCCGTGTTGCCCTGAGCATCGACGTAGATTTCCACCGCCACGCCATTGTTATTGGCACTCAGCGCCTGGGTGCCGCTACGGCGATTGTCACTCGACTTCGTGTGTTTGTAGTAGCTACGGCTTCAGCGACTTTACGGCGACCTCTTTGAAGTAGACCACGTTGTTACCCGTTTCGTCCTGGAGGCCGATATATCCGCAGTTCGGACGAGGCCCGCGAATCGGCTCATAGGAGAATTTCTGAGGCGGGACGGGTTGGCCTTCCGTGTAGTCCGTCACCTTGACGCCATTCACAAAGACCGTCGTGCGCGGTCCATGGAGAGTGATTTCCATCGTATTCCACTGCGGCCCCGGCTTACCCGGAAACGCCAGCGGCTTGGTCAGCGAGTACAACGTGCCCGTGACGTGATACTCGTTCTCTCCGGAGGTCTCCGGGTGATTGTCGATCTGCACCTCGTAACCGTAGTGCACCGGCATCCAGGGCTCGCGCGGCGGAATGGGGATGCGGATGAAAACTCCTGAGTTGTCATTGAAGTGTTCCATCTTGTAGACCACCCGAATGACGCAACCGCAGAGCTTGCCGCCGGTCCACCAGAGAAGGCCCAAGTCCTTCTTGCCGCCTTGGGCTTTGATCATCCCATTCTCGACCGTCATACCTCCACCGCCAACGTGCTTCCAACCTGTCAGATCCTTCCCGTTAAAAAGCTGAACCCACTTTCCGGGCGGAAGAAGGTAACGGTCCGATTCGTCCCGGGCGCCGTTGGGCTGGCCGAAGGCAAAAGCCCGTGCTGTGATTCCATAGAAGGGACCTGCCGCCATCGCCAAGCCCAGCGCTCGCAGGACGTCCCGCCGTTCGATACCATTCCGCGCCATCTCTGGAAGACCTCTGTGCGAATTCTGAAAGGTCGAACTATAACACCGGGTTGGACAACTCCGAAGCGAGACCTGTCCGGCTGCCGACGGCGGAGCGTCCGAGAACGGATCGATGAGCCAACCAGGGCGTGGGCGCCACAAAGACTCTGTGACAAGCGCGGCTCTAGCGGTGGCCTGTGACCGTTGGTCCTTATTTTTCAATAGATTCGACGCTTATGGAGCGCCGCTACGACGCAGAGACCGCGGTTCTCACACAGGCTTCGAAGCCTCGGCCCTGCAAGCGGGTTCCTGCTCCGAAATCCCGATCCGGTTAGCACAACGTTAGCCGCGTTAAATAACATGTCTTTCATTATCAATAGTTTATGACTTAAATGCTCACCCTGTAACACCTAAACGATTATTTATCAATAGGTTACAAGAATCTGGCGGAGTTCCAAGCCGCGCTCTAAAACTAATATTATTTGTTTTCATATACATACAAGCTTCGTTCCTTCAATTTGAGTCGCCCCCAACGGCCAGCGACCTGCCGGAGGTCAACTCCGGGTCCAAAGCCCATTTCGAGGTAACACCATTCTAGCCAAAGTTCGTGGGCAGTGGTGGAAAAAGAGCGTTGTATAAAAGAAATACGTTGTATTTGGAATGGCGGGCTGGCGCAGAAGCCTAATCCGAATTTCTCACGAGGTGGAGGGAAGGGCGGCCGCGTAAGCGGCAATAGCATGTGGCCCACCGTGCGAACCGAGGGGAAGGAATCGAGGGCTATGCTCCCACGGAGCCGCGTCCGGGGCGAGGGTACGAAATGCCAACCGAGCGTCACCCGGGGCCTCGCTCTTTCTCTCCCTCATACGCCTGACTCGCCTGAGAAGAGCTATCGCTTGAGTTGCTTCGTCGCCAGCCCCAGATTCCATAGTCTCCCCTGGAAGATCATGGCCCTCGTAAACGACCTGGTACAGGGGGACCTCTACTGCGGCTGCTATTCTCTCCAAAGTCTCAAGGGAAGGCACCGTATGGCCCTTCTCGAGCCGCGAGATATATGACCGTGTTAAGTCGGTCCGCTTCTCGATGTCACCCTGAGGGAGATTTTTGGCTTCCCTCAACTTGCGAATCCTCTCCCCGAGAATCATCGTGCTCGCTCCGCTGCTCGACACCTAACTATGCATCAGGTTACGCTTCCCAACTTCCTGCAGCAAATGCGCTGGTCGACGGCCGTGCTCCCTCAGGCGGGCTCCTGGTAGAGGCCGATCACGTTTCCTGCCGGGTCGCGGAACCTGGCAGTGATCTCCGGCGCATCCACACCGATCGGCTGCGCGATCTCGCCCCCGTTGGCGACAATCACGTCAAGGGTCACGGCCACACTGTCAACCATGACGTAAAGGAGAAGGCCAGGCTCCGAGGCGGGCGAGCGCCCCAGAACCCAGGCGCCGCTCACTTCGCCGACGGTGTCGTCAAAGGCGGTGTGACCGTCACCGCGTTGCCGGATGTGCCAGCCGAAGACCTGTCTATAGAAGTCGGCTGAGCGCGCAATGTCAGTGGCGGGAATCTCGATGTAGCAGATCTTGCCATTCGCAAGGGTAGGAGGCATCAGGGCTCCTTATCAACATTGCAATAAGGCGACTCAGCAAAATCCGGCTGACGGTGATCGCGTAGATCACAAAACGGCGTATGCACCAGCCGGCGGCTTACAGATGGCTGATTTTTATTGGTTTTCCAGCAAAATTGGCTTCGCTCCGATTTGGACTGGCGTGCCGGGAGTGAAGTCAGTGACGTTTCCGGCCAAGTCTGCGTACTTAGTATAGATGGAATTGGGAGTGTAATTGGACGTGGTACAGATTCCGTTGCGACACGTCTGCGAGACATCCCATACTGCCTGCGTCTGGATGCTTCCCGGCTTCGTGAGATTGCAAGTCCAGACGCTTCCACTGACCGAACACGGGCTCGCCAAGGTCGCCCCGACCATCCAGTCGTAAACTTGATCGTAAGCAATGCCGGGTTCGTTGAGGCCTAGCGGCGTCCACAAAGTTCCCTCCCCTTGGTTGCCGTATTCAAACCAGTAAAAGCGCGAGATCCCTACCGACCATTGCAGAAGATGGAAGCGCGCCACAAAGGCGGCTTGGAGGTCAGGATCGCGCAGGTCAGCGTTGATTCCCCAACCGCCCTCGGTATTCCAGATGGGCAGGGAGTTTAGGCCCGCATCGGCTCTCACCGTGTCCAGGCCGCTTGCCATGGGGATGATCGCTTCTGGCATGTTGCCGCGTGAGGGGTTGAAATAGGCGTGGAAGGCGATCACGTCTGCGTACGGGCTCCCACCCGCCGCGAGATACTCTGACAGCCAAGTGAGCAGATGCTCGTTCGGTCCCCCGGAATTAACCGGAGATGGGGTCGTCACCGTGGCGGTAGGGTCCAGCGACTTGATAATGGTGTAGGCATCCTTTGCCATGCGCACCGTCTGGGCCATGGTGCCGTTCCATAACTGGGGAATATCAGGCTCGTTCCACACTTCCCAGTACTTGATGTGGCTGTAGGGGCTGCTCAGGCTGTGTTCGACGATCGCCGTCACAAAGTTCTGCCAAATCAGATCGGTCCCGCTACCATCGAGATTTAAGTCTTTTGGCGCGTCGCAGGAACCTGGGGGAGAGTACGAGCTGACGCAGGTCAGATCGTTCGGATTGGAGGAGGCCCAAGGCGGCACAACAGCAAAAGTGTAGAGCACATCGGTCATGCCGTATTGCTGCGCAAGCTGAAGCCAACTGTCCAAGTTTGTCCAATCGTACTGTCCCTCACCCTGCCCCTCGATGTTATACCAGTTTGTTTCCGTCGCCCACAGGCGCAGGCTTCCGAAAGACATCGACACCGTCGTCGGCCAGGGGGCCAGTAAGGAATGATAGTGATGGAAAATCGGGTTGACGTCGGGATGCAAATTTAAGCCGAAAAGCGTCGGTGAAATGCCTTGACCCGAACCCGATCCAGAGCCTGGTCCCGAGCTTGGCGGCTGGGCCAATGCAGGCTGAGGAGAACTTGAACCTCCCCATCCGAGCATCAGCAGGGATACGCTGCAAAGAAGAATCAGTCTGCTGCATTTGAATTTCATTACACATCACCTTTTTCGTGGCCATGGCCTCCCCTCCGCCTGCCCCGCGCCAAGCTGACGGGCCAGAAGCGGTTGTAGATGTGCGTCCCGAAATGGCTGTTGCTGAAGCCGGCGCTTTTAGTTGGACCGATGCACAGATTGGGCCTTGGGTGGACACACAGACGTGCATGGAAATGCCCGAACCTGTCGCAGTTGAGCAAAATCCAGCACCACGCTGGTCCGTCTATTTTTCAAGAACGGAATGATATTCGAGCAGCCGAACCGACAGGTTCCCCCGGCTGTCGACCCCTAGATTGGCTATGCTGAAGAGTGTGTGATTCTCATCCAAGCGCTAATCCTTGTCAACTGATTTTTCGCTCGCCAGATCACTATTTTGGGGTGGGTCGTGGGTGTGATGCTCGGGCTTGCCTGTTCGGAGGCCACGGCGCGGCGGATCTCCTCTCCCACGCTACTGCCTTTGGTGACGGCGGCGGTACGCGGATCGCAGGCTCGAAAATGTGGCAGCCCATGCCGGAACACGATTGAGAATTGGCCAAGCAATTTCATGAAGTTTCGCGGGCCGCAGGCTTTAAATGACAGACATGTCAAAGCCCGCGATGCCTGCCTTTCCCCAACCTGGGTAGGGCAAAGACACCAATCAATCAAGTTGAAAATGAATATATTACTTATTACTTCATATATCAATATATAACTATAATGCAGTAATACAACCGGAGCAAGAATATTTTTGCGGTAGCCGGTTCGTCATATGGGAGCCGTTGAAGACAGATTTTATCACACCTGGAATCAACAATTTGCCGATGTTGATGCGCCGATCAGTTATCGATTCTCTGTTGAAAATGTCGTCTGACAAAGCAGCTTTGCGGCGGTACCGGTCATAAGC
>JBOGKI010000189.1:0-8091 GCA_050745605.1 Terriglobia bacterium
GTGCCCACCTACGCCAAAGTGAAGTATGAGGACGTTTATCCCGGCGTGGGCCTGGTCTATTACGGCAACCGCGGCCAACTGGAATACGATTTCGTGGTGGAGCCCGGCGCTGACCCGAGAGCAATCAAACTGGACGTAGCGGTGGAGCTTGCCCCGCCCACTGTAGCGCCGGTGTCCCCACCGGCGACCGGCGCTGGGGACAGCGCCGCTACAACCAGGGCGCTGCAAGCAGCGCCCCTACGGATCGCCGCCAACGGCGACCTATTGCTGAAGACCGGCGGCGGCGAGATTCGCTTCCAGAAGCCCGTGGTTTACCAAAACGTAGCGGCGGGCCTTAGCCCGGCAGATGAAAATCACAAACCGTGCCCGGCTAAAGCCGGCCTCTACGAACCCCCGCAACCATGTATCGCAGCGGGGCCAGCCTCGCTGTCTACGGGCGTAGCGGCTGGTTCCGCTGATAATCCCAAAACCGCAATCCAAAATCGAAAATACCTGGACGGTCGCTATGTGCTAAGAGGCCACAACCAAGTGGGTTTCGAGGTTGCCGCTTATGACCGCAAACAGCCGCTCATCATTGATCCCGTGCTGATCTATTCCACCTACCTCGGGGGCGAGCAGGACGAGGGAATTTTTGGCATTGGATTTGATCCGCATGGCAACATCTACGTGGCCGGCGAAACCTCGTCCCCCAACTTTCCCATCAAGCACGCTTTTCAATCCAAGCTGGGCGGCAACTACGACGGCTTTGTCACCGAGTTTGACCGCACGGGCACGACGCTGATCTATTCCACCTACCTTGGCGGAAGCAATTTCGATCACTGCGTGGGAATCGCCGTGGACGCTGAGGGCAGCGTCTACGTGGCGGGCTACACTCAATCCACAGACTTCCCTATCTTTCACGCGCTGCAATCCGCCCTCAAGGGCCCGCAGAATGCCTTTGTGGCGCGGCTAGCGCCGGGCGGCTCGAAGCTTGTCTACTCCACGTATCTGGGAGGGAGCGGCGTGGATGGCGCGACGGGGATTGCCATCGACTCGAGCGGCAACGCCTACGTGGCAGGCGGAACCCAATCAACCGATTTTCCCGTGACCCCAGGCGCTTTTCAAAAGCTCTGCGACCAAGGCGTCAACCATGGGCAGTGTTTCGGCGACGCTTTCGCGAGCAAACTCACGGCTTCGGGAAGCAAGCTGGTTTATTCCACCTACCTCGGAGGCAATTTCAGCGATGCCGCCATCGATATCGCCGCGGACTCAACCGGCGTGGCCTATCTCACCGGCTATACCGGATCGACTGACTTCCCGCTCAAAAATCCTTACCAATCAACCCTGAACGGCATGTCGAATGTCTTCGTGACCAAGCTGAATGCCTCCGGCGCGGCCCTCGTCTACTCCAGCTACCTCGGCGGCAACGGTTTCGATACGGCGCAGGGTATCGCCATCGACGCTCTGGACAACATTTATCTGGCCGGGACCACCACTTCGACCAACTTCCCGCTGATGCATGCTTTTCAATCTGAGAACATGGCGCAGGGCTACGATGGATTCGCCTCGAAGTTCAATGCGGCGGGCTCGCGGCTCGTTTACTCAACCTACCTGGGCGGCACGGGAACGAATCTGCCCTGGCGCATCGCGGTGGATTCGCTCGGCCACGCCTCCATCATCGGCTTTACCAGCTCCGCGGATTTTCCCGTGGTTAACGCCATCCAGCCAACTTATGCGGGAGGACCGACCGACGCCTTCGTGACGAAGTTTGGCGCGAGTGGCGCCAGCCTGGATTACTCCACCTACCTCGGCGGCGCGGCCGACGAGTACGGCTACGCCATCCATGCCGACGCCGCGGGAAATGTTTGGGTGGGCGGAAGCACGGCGTCAACCGACTTTCCCATCGTGAAGCCGTTTCAGGGTGTCTATGGGGGCGGCCCCTACGACGCTTTTCTCAGCGCGATTGCCGCGGCGCCGTTGCCGTCAGTGAGGGTGCTCCAAGGCGACGTGCAAAACCTGACGCGTAGCGGTTCGCTCAGTTCGAGCCAGGGTCAAGCTCTGAACGCACGGCTACAGCAGGCGGAACAAGACCTGAGCCAAAACAATTCGCACGGCGCGGCAATTGAGGTTCAAGACTTCGTCCAGCAAGTGAAGCAGTACGTGACCCAAGGGACCCTCGCGGCGGCGGTGGGAGACGGGCTGGTCACCGCTGCCCAGGAGATCCTGGGCCGGTTGGGTTAGCGTTGCGTTCGGAAAATATATTTACCTGTAGCTCCACGCTTTTGAGTGGCATGTTGGGCTATGGCATGGGTGGCCAGAGTTGGAACTCGGAATCCGGCTGCCTGCCGGGGGACTGCGAATCGGCACGGCCGGGCCCGGAATGTGCCCGGCTGAAGCCGGCCGCTACGTAACGCGAAATCCGAGATTGCGCCTCGAACCTGTTGGGTCGTGTGGATCGCAGCGGCGCCCTTTAGGGCGGCGTGTCTGGCACAGCGCCACGGTCAATCGGCTCTTGATTGACCGTGCACTTGTCCCGCGCCCAAAGACCCTGCGCCGCGCGACGGGATTGGATGGCCCCCGCCAGAAGTTCGAATTCCGGCTCGCCCAGATGCGGACGCTCGTGAAACAGCCGACAGGTCACAGAGAAAAAGCGGTCGCAAAGCACCAAGCACCGGAGACGCGACTTCAGAATCGATTGTAGTCGTTGTTCCGGCGGGAAGAGCCGCAGAGTTTCTGGAAGGGGAAACTCGGCGCTACCCGCTAAGCATCAACGGTGGGTTTGCTGGTTGGAAATCCGCCGCAGCGGAGGTCCCAGACAGGGCGAACCCCACCGAGCGACACACGAATTAGGTCTCCGCAATCAGATGGGAAATGCTGGGTGACACCCGAAGGTTCTTTCCGGTCCACGATCTGACCGTAGACGGCGGCCAGTCGCGATCTCGACACTAGGGAGGAGTTGCTGGTGTCAGCGACCGTAGCTGCTCAGGGCTCGCCCGCTTGGAGCATCGAGCACCTCGACCTCGTTCCGGCAAGACAGGGCGATTGTGTGGCCGCTAACCCAGCGGTAATCGATCGGTCCGGGACACGAATACAGCGTCCTCTCACCTACGATGATTTCCTCTTGAGGAATTCCCTTCACCATCTGCGTCATACGCACGTACGAGAAGTGCTCGCCGTGGGGGGAGACGGCAGGCCGCTCATTTCCAGTCCACGAACCGAGGGACGCCAGCAGCGTTATAGACATAGTCCCCAAATTGATCTTGACGATGCGTGCTGTCTTGTGCGGTTGACGTTTCCCAACTAGGAGACCTACCATCCACTTACCATCCTCGCTCACCTGCACATGGCTGAGGGCGCCGATTGGAACTCTCACCGGAACTACTCGAGCATCACCCGGCCGCAGCGTCACAAGCCTCTCCCCCTCGCCGGGTACCCGCGCTGGGACGACGCCAAGAATTCGTCCGTCCGGTAGCCAGGCCCGGTACTCGAATGTCTTGGGCAGCGCCACAGGCTTCGTTGTTCCGGCAGTAAGATTGTAGACATAAAAGCCAAAGGGCGCCTTCGGGACGAGGAGATCACCCTCCTCCGAGGTGTCCTCACCGTGACCTACGGCGAGCAGGAGCTCACTGCTATCCGGGGACCAGCCGTCGATCAGGACATCCACGTAAACGTAACGCCGGTGCGGCGCTCTGCCAAATTTGGTTATCCGCCGCTCCTGACGCGAGGAAACGTCGAGAAGGTATGCGTCGTACTGCCGGCCGAAGGCGATCCAGCGGCCATCTGGAGAAGGCGAGGGCAGGGTCGAGCCCTGGAGGTTGTCGTCATACCAGGGGGGATAGGCGAACGCGAACGGCTCGATTTGACCCTGTGAACCCACCCGCCAGACCCTGTGCTGAAGGACGACCAGGCGATTGCCCGCTGCGCTGGAGGCGGAAAGGATCAAGCCCAACGCAACCAGCCAACCAGCCCGACGCTTTCGGCCGCTTCGCAAGGGCACTCTCATTCGTCTCAAGTTCACCCCGGGAGCGGGCGATTGAACCCGCCCGCCGCCGGTATCAGTAGATGCTGTCGGGATCATAGTCACCCACAAGCCCATCCCAGAAATTCGTCGTGGGAATTGGGTTGGTACATGGAATCGTAAAGTTGACCGGAATTCCAGAGGGGTTCTTGCGCGCTATGTGCGTGTGCGCCCCGCTCTGGCACCCTGATTTGTCCAAGGTGCCTATCTCTTGGCCGGCGCTCACGCACGCGCCCATCACAATGCCGCCTAGTGGCTTTACGTGGAAGTATATGGTCGAGTAACCGTCCCCCGAGGACCCAGCGCAAACGCCCGACGATACAGCTTGGATTTTGACGTAGTTCCCGGTGTGAGTACCGCCCGGGACGGCACAGGCCGGATAGCCCTCCGGCGCGGGACCGTAGTTGCCAGGCGCGGCGACGACTTTGCCTGCTTCCATGGCGTAGACAGGTGTCCCGTAGGGGGGCTTCACCCCGCCAGCCCCCTGTCCATTGTCGTATACCACGTCCTCCGCATGGTGCGTAAGACCGTGGTTGACCGCGTCGAAGAACTGCGAGATCCAGCAAGGCTGTGGCAGCGGGTCCCTGGGGTAGTTGTGCTGGATGTGCGTGTATTGCGCCACCTGCGTCGCCGGTGGGCTGGTTAGGAAAAACAACCCCGCCACGCTACAGATGACCTGCGTCCCGCAGGAGAAGCTTACGAGGGTGCCGGGGCTGGCGGCGACCTGCTCGTCGTTCTCCTCGTACAGGTGCGAATTCCACACCACAGGGTAGCCATTCTGCCAGCCGCCCACGTGGCCAATTACGTTGTACGCCCGGCCGTAGTGCGTTGTCTGGCTACAACTGAAGTCGCAGCCGAACGGACAGTTGCCGTACGTGGTTCCATTGACGGCGACTGAGGTATAAACGTAGGTTCCGTCCGCGCTGCTACTGGTGTACTGGCTGTATCCAGGAGTCATCCAATTCCCGCAGCCTTGGCCCATCCCCCTGCGATTGTGGCCGATCACCAGCACCAGCGCAGCTACGCTCATGACCGCCAAGCCCAGTATCCAGATCTTCAGGCGTGTCATTGGTCCTCCTCCACAGGGACGCTCATCTGCATGTTCCTCTTTTCGCGACGCACGTATGCGTCGAACCGGTCCATCGCCTCCGGTCTCAAGTCGGCCTTCAGTGCGTCGCGGGTCTCCTGCACTAACTCGTCTTGCTGCGATAAGAACGTCTCCAGCCCTGGCGGTTCTTTCGTGCGGTTGGCCGCCAGGACTGACTCGTTGTATTGGGCGTCGAGCTGGTCGTACCGGGTCTTGAAGTTCGCTAGAACGATCACGGCCGATATCCGATCCTGCTCTCCGAGCCCCGCCTTCTCCAGGTAAGCTCGCTGGCGAGCCCTCTGTGCGTCGGTGGGTTCCTCGGGCTCTGCCATCGTAAGGAAGACTAGGCGGTACGCAACGGAGTCCGGGATCTGCTCGGGATGTTCGGCGCCATTGACGATCACAGCGTGGTCGCCGTCTGGACCCGCTGCTCCGCTGGGAGAAGACCTCACCGCCCCAGCCAATAGCACCATTGCGATTCCGATCGCCAGGGCACCGGAAAGTGCAATGGCGGAGAAGCGACGCCAAGCGTGCTGCTTATCTCCTGATTCCATCTGATTCCCTCCCTTCTGTTGGACCTGCATTCGCCGAGCCGGTAACCCACATCTGGTCCCGGGGTGCTGAAAAGCCCACAACACTGTCGACGGCCTGCGGTGGGTGGAAGGCAAAGCCCGGGACGTCTAGCGTGCCCCGGTCGAAGCCGTGACACCGAAAATCGATCTCGCGTAGACCCACGCCTGCGCAGCAGGGCGTGGCGACCGGCTGCGCGGCGCCCATTTGCAGAGACTCAGCTTGCACTTGAGAAATGAGGCGGGAAAACAGAAGAGCGGCGAGGCAGATTACCCCCCCCCGCAATTGCAATCAGGATCGCTCTTGGTCTCATGGCCCCTCCTGAGATTTAAGCTGTGTTAACCACCCGGTGAGTGGTCAAACCTTAATCTCGCGTCGCCGTATTTGTCAAGAGAATTTTTAAGAGAATTATACATTAGTTACTACTATGGTAACTTCGGGAGCCGGCAAGAATGCGGTCAGCATGAGGTCGAGCCGTAACTCTAAGAAGCGGAGACGAATCGATGTGTTAACTCACAAGGTAACAATCATGACGCCCTCATCGCCGTGGGTAGCACGGCGCGGTCCTGAGTCGTGCGGCGCTACGCCGGCGCCCGCTTCGATGCGGTGACGGCGTGATGAGCCAGAGGCGCTGGGTAGGTGATCGACTGGCCCTTGACCTTGGCAAATGACGTTAAGGAATGGATCAGGGTCTTCCCTCCCCCGGTGATGTGTTCCACTTGCACGCCTCTCACCGTCAGCGCGTCCGCGATCAGGGAACGATGGCAACGCCAGGGGACGGCTTCCGCGCACATGATGCAAATCGCAGTCTTGGCGGCGAGCTTCAGCAGCGCTTCAACGCTCTGTTCAAAGCCCGGCTCCTGCATGTAGTCAGCAAAGCCGCGGAATGATACGTTTTCCCAACCCCTGTTGATGGAGTCGCGGCGGGCGTGGCGCAAGCCACCCAGGCCGGGCCTGTGGACGTAGCGAATGCTGGCCTTGCGCAGCGAGTCCGGCAGGGCGTCCTTGTTGAACTGCGGATTATGGCGGGAACGTGGTACCGTGCGGACATCAACCAGCTTCTTGACACCGTGAAGTTCAAGGAGCTCGATGAATTTCCCGATGGGCCGGGTGGAGTGGCCAATGGTGAAGACACGAAAGGGCTCTTGCTTGGGTTTTTTGTTCGGTTTCTTCTTGGCGCGCGGCATTACCAACGTCCGTAGAGCTTCTGAAAGGCGAAATCCTGCGCCACCCTCCGACGGGCTTGATGGGGGCAGCCTCGCAGACATCCCAAAAAGCGCCACGTCTACCCCACCGTGGCCGGGTCAATAGTCATGTTCGCCCAGATGGACCTTGCCTTGAAAAGTGCGATGCACGTATGAGCTGTACACGATCACCGCCACCATTCCCACAAGATTAGCGATCAGCGCGTCCCGCTGCGAAGCGTGCGAAGAAGCGGCGTTGAAGATATTCAGGCTGTAGGCCGGATTCACGGTGGAAATCAGCAGATTGGGATAAACAGTCATGGCCGCCGCTCCTAACAATCCAACGATGGCGAGGGTTGAGGAGCGGTAAGCGCGTTTTTCGCGGCCCGGGGCGCGGCTCAGGATACCACCGAGAAGGCCCAAGGCTGCCAACAATGGAAACGCAAAGGCGGCAGGATGGTTGCGGTAGCTGGCGGCAAGGGTGGGGCTGACGGCAAAAGTGGCCAGCGTAAGCAGGAACGCCAGAATTGCACTGGCCCAGGCCAGGACGCTTGAAACCGCTGCGACCCGCCGCTCCAACTCGCCCTCCGATTTTACCCGCAGGTAGGCGCTGCCGTGCCAGGCTAGAACCACCAGGCTCACCGCTCCAGTCAACAGCGCATAAGGATTGAGCATGACCGCGAAGGTGCCTTGGAAGTAGCCATCCGGCCCCAAGGGAACTCCTCGGATCACATTGCCCAACGCCACGCCCAATAGCACCGCCAGAAGCAAACTGCCAACCGAGAAGCTGGCGTCCCACAAGCTTCGCCAAAGAGGATTATCAAACTTGCTGCGGAACTCAATGGACACGCCGCGCAGGATGAGGAGCCACAGCACCACCATCAAGGCCAGATAAAAGCCGCTAAACGCGGCGGCGTAGAGCCTGGGGAAGGAAACCACCATCATGCCGCCCGCCGCAATCAGCCACACTTCATTGCCGTTCCAAACAGGGCCAATGGCATTGAGCACGATGCGCCTCTGCTCATCATCCCGCGCCACCATCAAGTGCAACGCGCCGGCTCCAAGGTCATAACCGTCCAGCACCGCGTAGGCAGTAAGCATAGCGCCCAAGACCCAGAACCAAGCGACGTTCATGTAAAGCCTCCTTGCACCAGTGTCATGTCACAGCTAATTCCTGACAATGGTCTTGAGGCGCTTCTGTAGCGGCGGTCTGCGACCGCCGATGTTTTTCAAAGGGTTCGGCGCTCATAGAG
>JBOGKI010000190.1:0-8087 GCA_050745605.1 Terriglobia bacterium
GTCGTTCACCTCCTGCTGCTCTCCACCCCGTCTTGCGACGACGCAGTTGCAGGCGGGTTACAGATCGGCGTTGGATATATCTGGAGAGGACTTTCACCTCTCCGACCGAGTGCGCTTTCAGGCGCACAGATGCTTCGCTTCGCTCAGTATGACAGATCAGGGTCTTTCAGAAACCTTCTAAGCACCGGATATCATTAATGCCTTTGGACTCAGAAGATACTTACGAAAATCTTAGACGAAGGGTTTCAAAAATAGTTTTGCAGCCTGGTTGGGCACAGCGAAGGGGAACTCGCATTCCGTCCATGATGAACGAATAACGGCCGGTGAACGTCAAGGCTGGACGCGGCGCGCAGGCTCCATTGAGGAACTTCTCAACCCGAATTAATCTGGCAAAACTGGCAAAACCAGAGTGTATCATCGAAACCCATTTCTTGCCAGAGTCCGCGCTCGCTAGGCTCGTAGGGCAAGGTTGCGGCAAAATTCGGGGAAGGCAACGGGGAAAAGACAGGCTCTTCGCGGTTTCCACCCGTCGGAGACGCGGCTTCTAACTCTGTGAAAGTCTCGCGCCCTGAGCGGCTAGCTCTTACCAGATGCGCCGGGCGCAAGATCGGAAAATGACAGAAATGGCTTACAACGGCGGGATTGAAGCCCCGCCCGTCCGGTTTACGTGTTGAGAGGTTCAGGTTAGTTCACCTGGTTTGCTTCTGGTGCTCTTCCTTTTCCCGGTGTTTTCTCTCTTCCGGTCCAGGCTCGTTCGAGGGCTTGGGTCTTGGCGGCATGGGGTCCGGTGGACGGATGTCTAGGTTCCTCTCGTCTTACCTCGCGCTTTTCTTCGTCCATCACAGTTCTCCTTGCAGATGATATTTTTTCGCGTGGAGGTCAAGGCTCTTGAAACCACCGCGACGGGAGCCGGCCTCTCGTGGATCAGCGCGCACCGCATCCTCGCAGTTGCGCCTGAGCGCTTGATTGGTAATTGCCGTTACGAATTTTCCCTCACGCGGCGCTTCGCGCCACCCGCTCTCCGAGGGAGAGGGTTGTGTTAAAGGCGGGGAATTTACCGGCGGCGACGGTCGAGGGCTGGCTTATCGCGAGCTCCCTGCCGGACGAAAACCAACCCTCCGCGCGCCGGGACGCGTCCCGCAAAAACAACAAAAAAACCGCGGGTTGCGGCAGGGGCCTACATGCCTTAGAATGATGGGCCACGGCTTGCTGCCAACTCATGAAGATGCTTTCGAAAGTCGTCTGGTCCGACGGAATGTACCTCGGTCCGCATCATTTTCAAACCCAGAACCGCTATTTTGAGGATCTGGTTCAATTTGAAACCTCAACGCTCTGGTTTGAAGGCTGGGGATTCACGGGGTACGAACTTGACGCCGAAGCCCTTCAGAACGGAACCGTCTCCCTGATTCATGCGCGCGGCGTTCTGCCGGATGGCCTGCCATTCCAGATGCCCGAGAGCGATCCTCTGCCGGCGCCTCGAAACATCGCCGAATTGTTTCCCCCGACCAGCGACAGTCTGGCTCTCCTCCTGGCGGTTCCCGCTTACCATCCTCAGCAAGCGAATTGTGATTTTTCGGAAGCGGGTGGCCTGCCCGCAACGCGCTATCGGGCGGCGGTCCAAACCCTCCATGATGAGAACACCGGGGTTGACGAGAAGCCGATTCGGCTGGGCCAAAAAAACTTCCAGATTCTCCTCCAATCAGAGGCATCAGAAAGTTTTTGCGCTGTGCCTCTTGCCCGTGTCATGCGTGACGGTTCGGGGCATTACATCTATGACCGCGGATTCATTCCACCCTGTTCGCAGATGAGCGCCAGCGAAAGCCTAATGACGATGACGCGCGCGCTGATTGAGATCCTGGGTGAAAAGAGCGCATCACTGTCCAGCGGCCGGCAGGGCGGGGGGAAGCTCTCCCGCGCGTTTTCGGCGCAGGAAGTGGAGACCTTCTGGTTCCTGCACGCCATCAATTGCGCGCTTTCTTCACTCCGTCATCTCTTCTTTGCCAAGCGCGGCCATCCCGAGGAGCTCTATGTCGAGCTCTCCCGCCTGGCTGGGGCGCTTTGCACGTTTGGCATCGATTCTCACCCACGAACCTTGCCGCTCTATGACCATCGCAATTTGCAGCATTGCTTTCAGGAGCTTGAACGCCACATCCGCGCGCACCTGGAGATGCTGGTCCCCACCAACTGCATCTCCATCCCCATGACGCTCAAGGCCAAGTATATCTACGAAGGAGAAGTGACCGATCAACGGTGTCTGGACCGCGCCCGCTGGATCCTGGGGATCCATTCCGAGATCGGTGAAGTGGACCTCATCGCCAGGACCCGGCAGTTGGTCAAGGTCTGTTCCGCGGTGCACGTGCAGGAGCTCGTGAAAAGAGGTCTTCAAGGTCTCACGCTGACGCATTTGCCAGTGCCTCCGTCCGCCATTTCACCGAAGGTTGAGACCCAATATTTCGGGGTCAATAAATCGGGTGCATGTTGGGAATACATCGTCAAGACGAGGCGCGTGGGCGTATATGTTCCGGGCGAACTTCCCAACCCGGAGGTCGAAATCCTCGTCATTCTGGATGCGTGAGGGAAAGAAGCGGTCAGCTTTCAGCAGTCAGCTTTCAGGTTTTAGGTGGCAGGTGTGAGGTGCGAGGCTGGAGAGGGGATACCATCGGACGCGTGACACCTCAAACCTGACACCCGACACCGCCGCCTGGCACTGACCGCTGAGGGCTAGAAGTCTTTGCTGGTCACTTGCCACTTGTCGCTGGCCACTGCTCTTCGGCTGACAGCTTTTTTGCTTGCCACTTGCCACTGTTCTTAACAGGAGAACCCATGGGATCGAGCTTGCAAGGGACACCCGGTCTGCAACCTCCCGTCGTGTCCCGACGCGCCGATAATCTGGCATTGATTTTCCAAGAGATGCTGACGGTGATTGTACGGCTGCGGGCGAATCGTCAGGCCGTCAACGATGCAGAGTCCTTCCGCGCCAACATGCTTGCGGCGCTCAAGCAGGCGGGAGCCGAAGCCGCCTCCCGGGGCTACAGCGCCGACTACATCAAGTTTGCCTCGTTTGCCGTCATCGCCTTCCTGGACGAGTCCATCCTGAATTCCGGCAATCCGGTCTTCGCCGACTGGCCGCGCCGCCCGCTGGGGGAAGAATTGTTCCGGGTTCATTTGGCGGGAGAGATGTTCTTCCAAGGGCTTGAGCGTTTGTTGACGGCCAAAGATTCACCGGAGCTGGGCGATCTGCTGGAGGTTTATTATCTTTGCCTTCTGCTCGGCTATCGCGGCCGCTATGGAGTGAGTGGCGCCGAGTCGCCAAGGGCCATGATGGACGCCCTGGGGGACAAGATACGCCGGATTCGGGGTCCCCTCCAGCCGCTTTCCCCGGCCTGGGCGCCGACGGTGGCAGCGCCGCCCAGGAGACGCGATCCCTGGATTCGCCGGCTCGTCTATCTGGGCATTGCTTGCCTTGTTTTGACCGTCGTCCTTTTCGCTACATTCAAATTCTCGTTGGGATCGGGTTTTCAAAACATTAGCGCGGCTATCTCCCAAAGGTAGCGGGTGGGGAGTTGGGGATGAAGGGGAAGCTGATCGTTCTTTTGGCGGTGGCAGCGGCCATTATCTTTCTGCTGCTGGCCTGGTTCGTGCCCGTTGCCCTCCACATGCCGGGAACCAACCTATGGATTCTCCGCATCGGTCTCCTGGTCCTGGGCGCGATCGTCTGTGTGGCGCTGGTGTTGTGGGCCGGTTCTAAAGAGACCGATCTGAAGAGCGCGGAAGCCGGCGCCAAAGGGCTACAAGGAGCGGTGCCTTTGAACGTCCCACCCGTCCCGGCGGCGCCCGCCGGCCTCACGGCTCCTTCCGTGGCTCCGTTAAGGCTTCCAGCATCCCAGGGGTCAGACGAAATCGATGTATTGGCCCGAGAGGCAGAATCGCGCCTGCAGGCCTCTCAACTAGGGAGAAGCGCCAGCCTCCGCAAGCTTCCTCTGATTCTGATCATGGGGCCGGCGGGTTCTGGGAAAACCAATGCCGTGTCGGACTCCGGCCTGGACCCGGAGCTCCTCGCCGGGGAAGTCATGCAAGCCGGTTCACTCGTGCCCACGCGATCCGCCAACTTTTGGTATGCCCGCCAGATGCTTTTCATTGAAGCGGGAGGACCGGTTGCGGCCCAACCGGAACGTTGGGTCCGCCTGGTCCGGCGGCTTGCTCCCGCGCAGTTGATGTCCATTCTGGGCAAGGGACAAGCGCCGAGGGCGGTTGTGGTCTGCGTCAGTTGTGAGGATTTGATGAAGGCGGGCGCTTCGCAGGCTCTGGCCGGGGACCTGCAAGCCCGCCTCCGGGAAGCGGCCCAGGTTTTAGGCGGCAGTTTCCCGGTCTATGTGCTTTTTACCAAATTAGACTTGCTGCGCTTTTTTGGCGATTACGCCGGAGACTTCACCAACGAAGAATCGGCCGACGTCCTGGGCACGACGCTATCCGCCCCACCGGCTTATCGCGCTGGAGTCTACGCGGAAGAAGAGGCCAAGCGTCTGACCGCGGCGTTCGACAGCCTTTTCCTTTCTCTCAGTGACCGGCGGCCGGAATTGTTGCGGCAGGAATACGATGCCGGAAAGCTCCCGGGGATCTATGAATTTCCCCGGGAGTTTCGCAAGCTGCACAACCCTCTGGTGCAGTTTCTGGTGGATCTGTGCCGACCCAGCCAACTCCGGGCTGGGCCCTTTCTGCGGGGCTTCTATTTCGCCGGGTCGCGGACGGTGATGACGAGCGCGCCTGCCCCCTCCGCGGCGCCGGCGCAAGCTCAACAGGAGCCGGATACGACTCTCGGGGCAACGCGCGTCTTCAACTTTGGCAAGGCCCAAGCTTCGCAGTCCGCGGAGCCAGGCCCGGAAGGTGGCGCAACGAAGGTCTTTGACGTGCGTTCGCTGGGAGGTCAAAGTACGGGCGCCGGTTTAAGGCCGCCGGCGCCCCAGAGCCGCGCCACACGTCAGCCGGTTTTCCTGCCTCACGTTTTCAGCGATGTCCTGGTGCAGGACCGCGCTGCCTTGGGGGCCAGCGGCTCGAGCGCCAAGGTTTCTTTCTGGCGGCGGGGCCTGCTGGCAGTGGGCTGCCTCGTCCTGCTCATCTGGTGCGCCGGCTTGATCGTTTCCTATCTTGGGAACCGCAAGCTGCAGGCTGACGTCCAGCAGGCTGCCGAAGCAATCCCTGCTACGCAGCTAACCAGCGCCCAATTGCCCAGCCTGGACGCGCTACGGCGCCTGGACAAGCTGCGGCAGACCGTGGCAACTGTGGGTGACTACGAACAAAACGGCGCGCCCTGGCATCTGCGCTGGGGGATTTACTCCGGTCACGAGCTTTATCCGGCTGCGCGCGCTCTCTACTTCAACCGCTTTCACTCTTTGCTCTTTGCGCAAATCCAGAACGCGCTGCTGGCTTCGCTTCGGCAACTCCCCGCCTCGCCCCCGCCCGGCGCTGACTACAAATCCGCCTATCAGGACTTGAAGGCTTACCTCATCACCACTTCCCACCACGAAAAGAGCACCTTGGACTTCCTTCCTCCCGTACTGGATACGGCATGGGTCGCGGGCAGGAACGTTGATCCGCAAATCCGGGACCTTGCCCAGAAGCAATTCGTCTTTTATAGCGGGGAGCTGCAGGCGGCGAATCCGTATTCTTCAACGGACGACGCCGCAGCGGTTGACCATGCCCGTGCCTATCTTTCCCAGTTTGCCGGCACGGAGCGTGTCTACCAGACCATGCTGGCCGCCTCCTCCGCCAAGAGCAAACCCATTAACTTTAACCGTGATTTTCCGGGGTCCGCGCCGGTCGTGGTGAATCGCACCGAAATCTCTGCGGCCTACACCAAGAACGGTTGGAACGCCATGCAGGAAGCGATCAAGCACCCGGAGCAGTACTTCAATGGAGAAGAGTGGGTGCTCGGCCCGCAGACGGCTGCGAACGTGTCCGGTGCGAATCTGCAGCAAACCTTGGCGGCGCGGTATAAGACCGATTACATCAATCAGTGGCGGACTTTTTTGAAGAACACCTCGGTGGTGCACTACGCCAATCTCTCCGATGCCTCGCGCAAACTCGACGCCCTCGCGGGAAACAAGTCTCCCATCCTCGAATTGTTCTGGCTGGTGTCGCAAAATACGTCGATGGACGCAGACGTCTCGAAGGCCTTCCAGCCGGTTCAGTCCGTCGTGCCCGCCTCCCTGATGAATCAGTATGTCGGTCCCACCAACAAGCCTTACGTGGATGCGCTCCTCAGCCTCAAGACCTCCGTGGATCAAAGCACGCAGGGGCCGGGCGCGAACCCTGACACCGCCGCGGCCCAAATTTCAGCCAGCGCCACCAACGCGCGAACCGCCACGGCGCAGATCGCCCAGGGATTTGCGCCCGATCCGACGGCGCACGTGGACGACACGGTGAAGCGGCTGATGCTGGAGCCCATTCTCGATATCGAAGCTGCCATCCCCACGCCGGGCGAGGCCCTGAACGGCAAGGGACCGGCATTCTGCTCGCAATTCAGCGGCCTCGACCGCAAGTTCCCGTTTAATCCGAACGCTTCCACGCAGGCGACGCTGCAGGAGTTCAACTCCGTCTTCCAGCCGGCAACCGGCGCGCTTTGGACGTTCTACAATACCAACCTGAAGAGCTTGCTGGTTCAGCAGGGCAACGAGTACGGTCCGCCGGCCGACTCGAAGGTGAAGCTCAACCCCTCGTTCGTCCGGTTCTTCAACCGCGCTGCCGCGGTCTCCTCGGCGGTCTACCCCAACGGGTCGCCGCAGCCCAAGCTGGCGTTTACGCTGGCGGCGTACCCAGTGGAGGGCCTGCCCACCATGCCCGTCACCGCCACCATTGAAGGCCAGACGCTCACGACCTCGGGAGGCAACGCTCAGTCCAAACAGTTCGTCTGGCCGGGCGCCACGCCCGGCGTTACCGTCTCGGGGAACGTAGGCGGAACGCAATTGAACTTCATCAGCATCCAAGGGCCGTGGGCGCTGTTTCAGTTCTTCCTGAGCGCCGAGAGCGTGCAGCCCGAAGGAAGCGGTTATTTCTACGCCTGGACCCCCAAGACCGGCTCCCAGCCGATCACCGTTGCGAACCGCCCCGTCCGACTGCGCTTTAACCTCAACATGGGCGGCGCGCCGCCGATCTTCAACCGAGGGTATCTGGCATCGCTGGGCTGCGTGTCGAGAATTGTCGTGAAGTGAGGAATCAGGAAGGAGGTAGCGCCGATTTCTGTCGTCCAGGAAGTCGGCGGCCTGTCGCGTCGGATGGAAAAGGTCGCGGACTTTCTGGAGAAACGAAACTCTGCGTTCCTGTTGAAGAAGGCTGCATCCCATGAGAACCGTTCTAGATATTCTCGGCCAGTGGCAGCCTGGAATAGTGGCAGCCACACTCGTCGCTGTGATTATCTATGTTTGGAAGACATGGTCAATGGTCAATGAAATGAAATTATCACGGGAAGAGGCGTCGAAGCCCAATGTGGTGTGCTACTTCGAGCACAATAAGAAAATCCTGAGTAGTTACGACCTCATCATCAAGAACTTTGGGAATTCGATGGCTTCCGATGTAAAGCTGGTTTTCTCGCCTCCACTGCGTGGCGATCCGGCTCGGAGTCCTCTTCAAGAAAAAAGGTTTAAAGCTATGGCACCTGGCTACGAGTGGCGCACGTACTGGGATTCGTTTCTTAGCCGTAGTTCTTCAACGCCAGATGAGTTCATAGCGATAGTGACCTATCGGTGGGGACCGCATAAGAAGCTTGAGGAATACGAAGTGTCTCTCGATATCAAATCCCTGATAGGCGTGCACCAGCTTGGAGGGACCGCGATCGAAGCGGCAGTTGAAGCGGCGGCCAAAACCATTTGCCAAGAGATACGGAATACGCTGGGTAAGGACTGAGTGGCACAGCGCGGGGTACGTGGCGCATGCATCGCCGCTCTGTGCGGTGTGTGCGATCAAGAGGCTGGATTCTGGCAATGATGAGACAAGAGAGCACTTGAATCGGCATTAGCCCAACTTCCACGGTCTCCGGGGTGAAACGGTGTGTTCACAAGCAGTTGCGATTTCATTCCGTCACTATGGGGAGG
>JBOGKI010000191.1:0-8053 GCA_050745605.1 Terriglobia bacterium
GTTGAGCGTGAATCTGCGGAGCGGTGAGAATCCTTCCTTGTTGGGCGTGGGGTTGGAGGCCCGTCAGAAATTCCTCTTCCCGCTCCCAGGAAAGCAAGGCCCAGCGGCGTCCGCCTCGCCCGGCTCGTTCCAGCCCCTCGGGTCCTCGCCCATTGTATTCGCTGAGCCACAGCCAGACTGCCTGCTTGGAGATCCCGAGCAGCGTGGCGACATGATGAGCCGGATCAGGACCGATGAAAGTCAGCCAAATGGCCAAGCGCTTCTGGTAGGCGTTGCGGTCGCGGGCTTCTCGAACCCACGTCTGCAGGTCCTCGGCCGACAGCCAAGGCTTGATCGCAGCAGGTCTTCGCATCCGTTTTGCACCCCGCGCCGATCATATTACCCTCTATGTTTGATGTCAAATTCGTATGAGAACTCGGATTGTGCGTCCGCAAAAATCCCAATCATTTAGGCTACCGAAATGGGTCTCTACATATCCGCCGACTCGTAGAATCAGCGAGTTACGTTCTCCTGTCGCGGTAGGGATACCGATTGCTCGGCACCCCCCGCACAGATCCGTACGGGCGCAGTTAGCGCATACGGCTCTTACCTTGGATGTCTGGCCGCAAAGCGTGGCCTAGGATAAGGGTGAAGAACGCGCGGTGAGGGAAGCCAACGATCCAGCAACGGACCAAGCCGTTGCCAGGGGATCCGCCCACGTTGGCTCCGGCGGCGAATAACAGTCGCCCATAACCGACGCAGGCGGCGGTGAAAGACCGCCAACCGATCCAGATTTCCCGGAACGGCGTGGTACTGGCAATAGCCCGTGAGGACCCCCTTCAACCACTCCCCGACCAGCGGGACCGGCTCGTGCCTCCGGCGACGAAGTACGGTTTTGATCTCCCGTAGCTTCGCCACCATCCGCTTTTTCGCCGTTTTCCGCCAGACGATGAAGCTGCCGTCACTCCGACGTTCCCCGCAGTAGTGCGTGAAACCGAGGAAGGTGAGAGTCTCCGGCTTTCCCTGCCCCCGCTCTTCCCGGTTCAGGGCCGCGAACCGCCCAAACCGAATCCGCCGTGTCTTCTCCTCGTTCAACTCCAAACCGAACTTCGCCAGCCGTTCCCGGAAGGCTTCCAGGAACCGCTCGGCTTCGCCCCGGTTCTGGAAACCCATCACAAGGTCGTCGGCATAGCGGACGACAATCACGTCGCCTTTCGCCGCCTTCTTGCGCCAGGCTTCCACCCACAGGTCGAAGACATAGTGCAGATACACGTTGGCGATCAGTGGCGAGGCCACCGCCCCTTGGGGTGTTCCTACCTTCGTCTCCGACCATTGGCCTTCTTCCGAGACTCCCGCCTTCAACCATTTCTGGATCAGGCGAAGAATTCGGCGATCGGCCACGCGGTGTTCGATGAACTTTACTGCCCATTCGTGCGACACAGGGTCGAAGAAATCCCGAATGTCTGCATCGAGCACCCCGTTCACACGCTTCGTTTGGATACCCACACTCAGCGCATCCAGCGCTTGATGCGGGTCGCGTCCCGGCCGAAACCCGTAGGAGAAGCCCCTGAAGTCCACCTCGTAAATCTGGTTGAGAATGGTCACCACGGCCGGTTGAACGATCTTGTCCTCCAGGGCCGCGACGCCCAACGGGCGTTGCCGCCCGTCGGCCTTCGGAATATAGACTCTCCGTGAGGGCTTGGCTCGGTATGCTCCACGATGCACCCAGCTATGCAGGTCAATAAGCCGACCTTCCAGCCCGGTTTCGTACTCCTGCCACCTGACGCCATCCACTCCCGGCGCAGCTTGCCGCTTCAAAGCGTAAAAGCTGTCCCGGAGCAGACCTACGGTCAGGTGGTGCAGGAGTGCGGTGAACCGTTCCTGCTTCCTCTCCTTTGCTGCTTGCCGCACACCGCTCAATCCCAGGGACACTCGTTCCCCGCTCTGGGTCGGGCTCGTGTTGGATTTTGCGATGTTCTCCTGGGTCTGCACCCTTCCCTCCGCGACTTCCGCTGGAGATTGCTCCCCCTGGTTCAGCCGCTTCACAGGTACTACGGCGCAGTCCGACTCCTCCGGGACGTGCATGTCTGCCGTGCGGCCTTCCGCCTTCGCCGACCGATCTCGGTCCGCATCGGACCGAGATGTTCCGGAGGTCTCCCGGTTCTCGTGCCTGTTGCTTCTCAGCGTGCGCAGGTTCTTTGACTACGCAGGGCCGGCGGTCGGCTCGCGTCTCACGCCTCCTGCCGTGTTGCCTTCCCCTCAACGGGGGGTAGGGTCGGCGCCCTGAAGGGAATTTTCGAAGCTCAATCACCCCGCCCACCGATGCCCTTGTCTACGCTTCCGGCATCGCCTCGCGACGATCCCTGCAAGACTCAGGGTCAGGATGGAGTCGCTTTCTCCTTTCCCGCAGGGCTCTTTCATCCCCTGCAACATGCCGGTTTATCCCGGCGCTCCCCCTGGATTTTTATGCTCTCGGGGCCCCCCCAGCGAGACTTTAGTCATAGCGTTCGCTCGGAAGAAGGCCGAGAATGAAACAGGGGAGGATACAAGAAGCATGGATGCGGCAACGAGGATTTTGCGAAGCGAGCATGAGGCTCTTCGCAGGATGCTGGAATTCACGGAGGACGCGGCAGACCGAATGCGCCGAGGCGAAAGCGTTCAAACCGAGGTGCTGGCGAGAGTCGTAGAATTCTTTCGGATATTCAGGGAGGGCTGTCTGCTCACCAAGGAAGAAGATTTCCTGTTTCCTACGCTTGAGAGAAAGGGACTTTCGCGGCAAGGCGGTCCGATCGCTCTGATGCTGATTGATCACGCGACGGGGCGGCGATTGATGAGAGAAATGGCCGAGGCCTCGGCTGCTTATGAGGATGGGAGCAGAGAGGCGGGCAAAAGGTGGGCTGGCGTGGCATCAGACTTTGTCGATCTTATGCGTGTCCACCTCAATGAGGAGGAAGAGGTCCTTTTCATGATGGCAGACACCTTCCTGCTACCGGCCGAACAAGCTGAACTCGCCGCAGGATTCGAAAGGCTTGAAGTTGCAAAGGCGGTCTCGGGCAGGCATCGGCGGATCCACACCATGACGGAAGAGCTGCTCCAGGGAGACGAAGAGCTCAAGCATGCTGGATGACACGATGGCCTGCGATGGCGTAACTCACCATAAGATGAACAGCGGGCAGACCACGCCACGGGCCATGCGATGCAAGAGTGCTCTGCACACTTCCACCGCTGAATGTTCGAAGGTAAGGGGTTGTGTTACCTTAACGAGAAATGCCAGCTCGCTCGGTATCACGTGTTTGCTTTTTGCTTCTGCTGCTGGGAGCATCGGGTGTAGCCGGTTCGGGCCGGGGGTATTTGAAATTGTTACAGGAAAGTTGCTCAATGAGGCAATCCCACGCGATGTCTATCTGGAAGGCAGTGCGATCCCGGTGGAAAAGCGTAACGCAGTGCTGATTAAGACTCCTGGCAGTGCAAGGGCGTTGTTTGCACTGATTGTGACTGCGGGGTTCGCCTCGCAGCTTCAACAAAAATACTCAGGGATTCTGATTTCAGAAGGCCGCCTCTCGATCTGCGGAAAGGATGCCGGTATTGGCAGCTATGGATTTGGTATTCGCCGCCCGCCTTTAAGCGGCAGCAGGCGAAGTTCTTTCTTTACAACCAAGCAGGCCATCAGGTTATCGAGTGTGACATGAAGAAGGCCTTGCGCATGCGCGAGCCGAGGCCTTTGCAGGTCATGATCGAGTCTTCCCATTCGGCAAGACTCTATCTGGGACGTTATTGGGTGGAGCTCGGTCCATGATGAACAGGGCAGATGCGCCGCCCGCACCCGCAACGATATCGTTTCCTGTCAAGGTCAAGACAACACACTGCGGCTTCGGACTTGTGGACCCGCGAATAAGCCTCATCGCAAAGGAATCAGAGTCATGAACCAGTTTCACCGCTGGATTTGCCGGTCAGGATACTGGAAACGGAAACTGGAACAAAGGGTATTACCCTGGGTGCTCGGAGACCTGGAACTCGGCGGGAATGTGCTAGAAGTTGGCCCCGGCCCGGGTCTTACGACTGACCTGCTACGCCTGCGCTTTGATCGGCTCACCGCCCTTGAGATTGATTCCCGCCTGACTGATTCGCTCGCCAGCAGGCTGCGCGGCACAAACGTCGAGGTGGTACGAGGCGATGCCACAGCCCTGCCGTTTCAGGACGGGTCATTTTCTGGGGCTGTATCCTTCACGATGCTCCATCACGTGCCGTCTGCTGAATTACAGGATCGTCTCCTGAGGGAAGTATGCCGGGTGATCTGTCCTGGAGCTGTATTCGCCGGGGTAGACGGCCTCTCGAACTGGCAGATGCGGCTGCTCCACATTTGGGACACCTTGGTTCCGGTTGATCCCTCGACGCTGGGAGCGCGGCTTGAAGCCGCCGGCTTTACACGGATTTTAATCGCCGTCGACGGGAGAACGTTCCGATTTAGCGCGAAACGGGTATGAAAGGTTATACCGATGTAAGTGGAAAAGCCTACAAAGCCTGAAAGGAGCAAGCAACATGGAGATTGATCGAACGAAGCCAGTGAACGAAATCGTCCTCGGGGTGCCGGCCTCCGCGAAAGCTTTCGAGCGATTGGGAATCGATTACTGTTGTGGAGGGCATCAGCGCCTCGAAGAAGCCTGCGAGGCAGCCGGACTAGAGGTGGGGGACGTCGTGAGATCCCTTGAGGCCGCCGAGAGCGTAGCCAATCCAGAAGGAGACACTGTTGACTGGAGCGGACAGCCGCTGGCGAGGCTGATGAATCACATCGTCGAAAAGCACCACACCTTCTGCCGCCAAGAGGTCGCCCGCATCGAGCCGCTTCTCGATAGAGTGATCGAAAAGCACGGAACGGCGCATCCCGAGCTGCGCCGAATCAAGGCGCACTTTTCGGGACTCAGCAAAGAACTTCTGATGCACTTGATCAAGGAAGAGCAGACCTTGTTCCCCTATATTTCCCGCATGGAAGAGGCGGCGGCACGCGGGATTCCATTTCCCAAACCTGCGTTTGGGACGGTTCAGAACCCGGTGCGAATGATGGTGCTTGAGCACGACAACGCCGGCGCGGCGCTACATGAGATGCGAGGGGTAAGCGGCAATTACCAGCCGCCGCCGGACGCCTGCAACAGCTACCGCGCATTGTACGAGGCGTTGCAGTCTTTTGAGCGCGACATGCATCAGCACGTTCACCTGGAGAACAATGTGCTGTTTCCGCGCGCCGTCGCCATGGAAGACGCGGCGGCCTCCGGACAAAGGAGCGCCGGGAGTTAGCCGGTGTGCATGCTGGAGACCGGGCCCGCTGTCATTTCGGCGCTGATGATATGGAACTTCTCACCCTCAACCACAGCAGCTATCCTCGTATTGGCAGCAGCCTGGACGAGCAGTTACTGCGCCGCACCATCGCCGCGCGTGACCGTGGCGAAAAGACGGATGCCGACGTTCGCGCCGCCGAGGACCACCTGGTCTCGCTGGCTCTTCGGGACCAGCAAGAGGCCGGAATCGATGTTGTCACCGACGGATTAATCCGGTGGAACGATCCCGTATCTCACCTGGCCGGAAAACTCGAAGGCACGCGCATCAACGGGCTGCTGCGATATTTTGATACCAACTTCTACTTTCGCCAGCCAGTAGCGCACGCAAAAGTTCAACGGTCGCGCCCGCTTGTGGTTAACGAATTTGACTGGGCAGCCCAAAGGTCGGCACAACCTGTTAAGCCTGTTTTGACAGGGCCTTATACCCTCGCCCGTTTGTCGATCCCGGAGGGTGAAGCCGGAACCACCGACAACCTCATCATGTCCTATGCCGAGGCGGTGGGCGCAGAGGTCGCTGAGCTGGCCGCCGCAGGCGCGCGGCTGATCCAGGTGGATGAGCCGGGCTTGCTGAGGCGCCCAGCTGATCTGCCCCTCGCGCGCGAAGCCCTCACCTTGCTCGCCGCCCATAAAGGGCACGCAGAGCTCGCGCTGGCGACCTACTTTGGGGATGCGGCCCCGTTATATCCCGCGCTTCAAGCCCTCCCTTTTGATGCGCTTATTTTGGATTTCACCTATAGCCCCGTACTTCCGGAGGTGATTGAAACGGACGGCAGCGCAAAAGCGCTCGGGTTCGGCTTGCTCGATGGACGCAATACAAGACTCGAGGATCAAGCGGCGGTCGCTCGCCAACTCGAGCGGATGCTCACTCACGTCAAGCCCGAGCGCAATTATCTGACGACTTCCTGCGGCCTCGAATATCTGCCGCGCGACCGGGCGCGGCTGAAACTCCGTCACTTAACTTCCATCAAGAAATCTCTCCTGGGTGAGGCCGCATGAGCCGGTCAAGGCTTCGCGAATTGGGGATCGATCTGCCGCTGCTGCCCACAACCTCGGTGGGCAGTTTTCCGAAACCTGACGATCTTCTCAAAGCCCGTGCCGCCTTCGCGCAAGGTAAGATCAGCAGGAACGAACTCGAGGAAGCGGAGAAGCGCGCCACAGAATTCTGGATCCGCAAGCAGGAAGAACTGGGAGTGGACGTACTGGTCGATGGCGAGATGTATCGCGGGGACATGGTCGCCTATTTCGCGGGCCATCTCTCGGGGTTTGAGCAAGGCGGTCTGGTTCGCTCTTACGGCAACCGCTACTATCACAAGCCCATCATCGTGGATGAGGTGAAATGGAGGGGACCGATCACGGTAGAGTGGTGGCGGTACGCGCAGCGGCTGACATCAAAGCCGGTCAAAGGTATGTTGACCGGAGCCTATACCCTCATGGACTGGTCCTTTAATGAAGTCTATCCGGTACGGGGCGATGCCTGCCTGGCGCTGGCCGCGGAGATCCGAAAAGAAGTCGAGGCCTTGGTCCGCGCAGGGTGCAAGATCATTCAGATTGACGAGCCAGCGGTCTCCGTCAGGCCAGACGAATTGCCGCTGGCGATAGAGGCCATGCAGATGACGACCCGAGATTTGGAGGCCTACTTCATTACTCACATCTGTTATGGGGATTTTGAAAGCATTTATCCCGGGATGCTCGAACTTGCCGTCGACAACTTCGACCTCGAAACGTCGAACAGCGGGCTCGACATGCTGCGGCTCTTCAAGAAGTCCGGGTTCACCAAGGACATCAGTTACGGCGTGGTCGATGTTCACTCCCACGTGGTCGAAGACCGGCGCGTGGTCGAGCAGCGTTTGAAGAAAGGTCTTGAGGTTTTGCCTCGGGACAACGTGTGGGTTGACCCGGATTGCGGCCTGAAGACGCGGACCGTGGATGAAGCCATTGCCAAGCTGGAAGCAGTGGTTTCTGTGGCAAGAACTCTTCGCAACGCATGAGCCGGCCGTTGAGGTGACACCATGGCTGAACCAAGCGCAAAACGGCCGTCGCGGCTGGCCCTGCTTGACCCGGCCGTTGTTCGAGGCTTCGTCGTGCGGCTCCGGCTCGCACACCTGATCGGCCGCTTTCCGGAACGCCCGACTTGGGCGCTCTTCATGTTTATCAATGGCTTTATCACGATAGGGATTCTTGCCGGAGTCGCGATGGTTTCCCATACCCCTTTCGTGTTTCCCTCGCTTGGCCCGACGGCGATCCTCCTCTTTTACACGCCGCTTTCTCCGACCGCCTCCCCGCGCCACACCCTCTATGGCCACGCCATCGGCATCCTATGCGGTTATGCGTCACTCTTGCTTGTGGGGCTTCATCATGCCCAATCTGCCATCGGAACCAGCGTAGACTCGCGGCGAATCATGGCTGCTGCGCTGTCGCTCGCCCTTACGGCCAGCCTGATGATCCTGCTGAAAGCGGCGCACCCCCCGGCGGGCGCCACCACTCTGATCGTTTCGCTGGGTGTCGTCACCAAGCCGTTTTATCTATTGATCATCGAAATCGCCGTCGCATTGCTGGTGGGGCAAGGAATTGTGATCAATCGCCTTGCCGGTCTTGACTACCCACTCTGGGCCAGGCGCCTCGAGGCCGCCCCGGCGAGCACACCGGCGCAAAATGTCGTCGGTCGTTCCCCAAAGCGACCCACTGAGCAAAGAGAGTAGCTCTACGCTGCGTCTGGCTTGCGAGTGGTTGAGCACCCTTGC
>JBOGKI010000192.1:0-8006 GCA_050745605.1 Terriglobia bacterium
CTATGAGCGCCGAAAACGATGTGAAGTCAACAACGGCGGTCGCAGACCGCCGCTACAGAAGTCAAACTGAGCCACTACCACATCTTCGCTCAGCTTGACAGATTCGAATTCTTTCACAGCTTCTTGTGTTCTGCCGTCAGCGTCAGCAAAGAGGAAAAGCGCAGACCCGAAAGGCACAGGTGGGCGCTATTCACAGGGTCGATCGCCGTTCACTGCGAAGCGAATACGAAGGCCGCGCCCACGTTGGTATCCCCGCCGCTGCCAGGCCACTTGGACGCTCCGGCTACCAGGGTGCTGCCATCGATGCCCACGCGAGCGCCTACGGAGTCATTTTTTCGAGCATTCGAGACATCGAGCTCGGCGGTCTCCGTACTGTCGCCCCAGCCGCCCTGCGGCTCCACGAACACATAAACCGCACCCTGCCCGGACTCCGACCCGACCGTTTGGTTAGGCGCCCCCACCACGATCGTGCTGGCGTTGACAGCCACGGACCTTCCGAAGTAGCTATGCGTTTCCCCATCTGAGGCGGTGAGCTTGGCCGTCTGGGTGGTATCCGCCCAACCGGCCGGTGGCTCGACGAACACATAAGCCGCGCCCTGGTTAACATGGGAACCGATCTGGGCCAGAGGCGCTCCGGCCACCACGGTATTGCCGCTGATCGCCACGAGGTTGCCCAAGCGGTCGCCGGCTACCCCATCCGAGGCGGTGAGCTTGGCAGTCTGCGTCATATTGGCCCAGCCGGCCGGCGGCTCGACGAACACATACGCCGTACCGGGCGAGGCGCTCTTCGGGGCTGGGCTAGGCGCCCCAACCACCACCGTACCGCCGTCGATACCGACGCTGTAGCCCACCTGTTCACCGTTCACTCCATCCGAGGTGGTGAGCTTGGCCGTTTGCTTCATATTGGCCCAGCCGGCCGGTGGCTCGACAAACACGTAGGCCGCGCCCGGCCGCTTTTTGAAGCCAGTGGCGGCCAGAGTCGCTCCTGCCACCACGGTATTGCCGCTGATGGCCACGGAACGGCCGAGCAAGTCGCCCTGTGTGATATCCGAGCCAGTGAGCTTGGCGGTTTCGGTCATGTCCACCCAGCCGGTCTGCGGCTCGACGAACACATACACCGCGCCCCGGGCGCCGTTCGCGGCATGAGATCCAACCACGATGGTGTTGCCGCTGATGGCCGCAGCGAAGCCGAACTGGTTATTCGCCGCCCCGTCCGAGGCGGTCAGTTTGGCCGTTTGCGTCGCATTTGCCCAGCCGGTCGGCGGCTCGACGAATACATATGCCGCGCCCACCAAGCCGCACCCCTGGCACCCAGGCGCCCCAACCACCACGGTATCGCCGCTAATGTCGGCAGACGAGCCCAGCTCGTCGCCAGTCGCCCCATCCGAGGCCGTCAGTTCGGCCAGTTGCACCCAAGGATCGATGACCACAGGGTAGCGAGCGCCTTTCTGCTCCACCTTCAGCAGCAACCGGTCAGCCTTCACCTCCAGCCGGGCCGGCAACTTCCTTCCCGTAGCATCGTAAGCAGTTAGCCCGCGGTAACGCAGCTCCGGCGTACCGTCGGCGGCGGTCAGCGTCAAGCCGGTCCCGCCTTCATCGACCGCCTCGGTCAGATCCCCCGCGAGCGCCAGCGCGATGGTTAATGGGCGGCCGTCAGCCGGCCCTGGGGGTCTCTGGAGGGTGAATCCCTGCTCCAGCCCAAGCGGCCCGTTGACATACCATTCCGTCAGCGCCCCACGCCGGTACTCCACGCGGTTGAGACTCGCTCTGGGAATGACCGCACCCGCCGCTTTTACGGTGGTGCCATAGCCGTAGCCTCGTAAGGTGATTCTCCAGAGTTGGCTCCCGCTGCGCACTTGAACTCCCTCCGGGGTAAAATCCACGGCCAGCTTCTGCCTGGCGTTCCCGGCCTCGAGTCTCCCACGCTCAGTCCGTACTTGGTAGCCGGGAACGTCCCGTCCCAGCGCCGCGGAGATGCTGGACTGGGCCCCGAGAGGAAGCCTTGACAAGCCTGCAGCGGCGGGCTGGCGCTGGCCACCGCGGTTGCCGGTGGACGCGGCCGCCAACCTGGAGGATGGTTGGCTGGAGGCGGGAGCCGGTCCGGCAAAAAGAAACACCACAACGACGCCGACGGCAAAAAACGTTTTCCATTCCCTTCTTGGCGCCCAATTTGAAAACGGCAGACACGTTGCGAAATGCATAACCCCTCCTTTGTTCTCTTTGTTGTTCCCAGCCTCATCATCCCCAAACCGCCCTGCGTCCGCGAGTTCTCGCCTGGGGCGCTCCTCTCTGGCGCCCTGTGGCCGCACTGGTCCGGAAGCAATCGGGCGATACGAACATCAAAACAGTGGCCATGGGCCCCGTCCTGGCTGGGGGTTTACCCAACGATTCTACCACGGCGGACTAGCAGGTTGCGGCAAAACTCTTGAGCCGTGTCCTTCTGAGCCCTTCGCCTGTCATTTTGAGCGAAGACACCATGAGCCTTTGGCTCACCACTTGGCATGAAAAAGCCTGGATTCCCGCTTGCGCGGGAATGACGTCCTGGGCGACCCCCGCGAAGCTTGTCCTCCGCGAAAGCGGGGGAGCGGGGGTCCATTGATAAGCGCCTTGTTTTCAATGGCGTTTCCGGCTATTTTCGTGGCAGCGAAGAATCCCGGTAGGCCCAGGGCAGGCTCCGCGAAGAATCCCGGCATTTGTGAAATCAAGCAAATACGGAGATCCTTCGTCGCCTGCGGCTCCTCAGGATGACAGTTTGCAAGGTTTTTCCGCAACGTGTTAGCTCTCCAGGAGCAAGCTGGCAGGATCTTCCACCAGTTCCTTGATGCGGACCAAAAACTGCACCGCTTCCAGACCATCCACAATGCGGTGGTCGTAACTGAGGGCCACGTACATCATGGGGCGAGTCACAATCTGGCCGTTCACCGACACCGGCCGTTCCTGTACTTTGTGTAATCCGAGGATTCCAACTTGCGGCGGATTCAAAATGGGGGTTGATAGCAAGGAGCCAAAGACCCCACCGTTTGAAATGGTAAAGGTCCCGCCTCGAATATCCGCAAGTGAGAGCGTTCCATCCTGAGCCTTGCGCGCAAGATTCTTGATGGCGATCTCTATTTCCGCAAACGACATGCGGTCCGCATCGCGCAGCACCGGCACCACCAGGCCTTGCGGAGCGCCCACTGCCACGCCGACATCATAATAGTGCTTCACTATAATGTCATCGCCTTCCACTTCGGCGTTGAGATGCGGAAATTTCCTCAAAGCAGCGACCGCGGCCTTCACGAAAAAAGAAGAGATGCCGAGTCCCACACCGTAGCGTTCTTTGAACTGGTCCTTGTGGCGCTTGCGAAGCTCCATCACGGCGGCCATGTCCGCTTCGTTGAACGTGGTGAGCATGGCCGCGGCATGCTGCGCCTCCACCAGCCGGCGGGCAATCGTCATCCTGCGGCGCGACATGCGGATGCGCTCCTCCAGCCGGTCTCCGCCCGCTGGCCTCTCCACGGGGGCGACGGCAGGTGAAGCAGGCGGCCACGATGACGCTGCCGCAGGCGGCGCGCCGGCCGGCGGCGCAGCCGTGAGATTCGCCACATCCTCTCGCGTCAGGCGGCGCCCGTTCTCCCTCACCGAAACTTGCGCTAAATCGACGCCTCGTTCCCGGGCCAAGCGGCGGGCAGAGGGAGTGGCAACGGCCTCCGCCGATGCGGACGACGCCGAAACTTGCGGCGGGGGTGGTACGGATTCAACGGCGCCCACGGCTGGAGTCTTGGTGACCACTGGCGCCGGGGTTTTGACCGCTGCTGGCAGGGTGGGCAGACCGCCTTCCGGCGCCTTTGACGGTCCGGATGCCGCTGGCGCGGCGGCAAGCTTCACGCCCGCTGCCGCTTCCTCGATCAGACCCAACACATCGCCAATCTTGACGTCCTCGCCTTCCTGGCGCTCGATGCGCCCGAGGACGCCGCCGCGCTCCGCGCCCACCTCAAGGTCCACCTTGTCCGTCTCCAGCTCCACCAGCACCTCGCCCACGCTGACGGGATCGCCTTCCTTCTTGTGCCAGTGGCCCACCGTGGCTTCAAGGATTGATTCTCCAAGCTCGGGGACCAAAATTTTTGTAGCCATGAGTGACCCTCTTGTCAGAAATCTTGAAAGCAGGTATCAGGCGTTAGCCCCAATGCTGTTCAGTTCATGACAGGGGCGACCCTTGTGCTCCCCAAGGGCGGGCACAGGGCCCGCCCCTACGTCGCATCTGAAATGGGGTCCAGCAGCCTAACTGAACAGTATTGGCGCGGGCCCGAACGATTCACGAAGCTTCATTCGAGGAGCGTCAGGGCACGGTTCTAACCGTGCCATTGCCATCCTCCCACAAGACTCACATGCTCTGCAGCAAAACGCTCTCCTCCGCCTCAATATTCGTGAGATTAAAGGCCTGATTGATGATGATTTCCTGATTGATGGCGTGGCGGCTGGACGATCCCTCGGCCGGGCTGGAATTGCGCGGGCGGCCCAGATAGTGCAAGGGCCAACGGCCGGCAATCAGCCGGGCAAGCTGCAGCCGCAGAAATTCCCAGGCGCCCATGTTGCGCGGCTCCTCCTGCACCCAGACGACTTCCTGCAGCTCCGGATAGGCGTCCAGCACCGCCTTCAAGTCCGCTTCCGGGAAAGGATACGGCTCCTCGATCCGGGCAATGGCCACGGTGGGTTCCTCGGCGCGGTGCGCACTGGAAACCAGGTCAATGTAGATTTTCCCGCTGCAGAAAATCAGGCGGCGAATTTCCGGCTCGCGCCCGCGCGCCGCTTCGTCGTCGATCACGCGCTGGAAGGCGCCTTCGGCCAGCTCGCGGGGCGTGGAAGCGATGAGCGGGTGGCGCAAGAGGCTTTTGGGAGTCAGGATGACGAGCGGCAGTGGATCGGTCTTGAGCAGCAGCGCCTGCAAACGCATCAAGTGAAAGTACTGCGCGGCGGTGGTGCAGTTGGCGATGCGGATGTTGCCGGCCGCGGCAAGCTGCAGGAAGCGCTCCAGGCGCGCGCTGGAATGGTCCGGCCCCTGCCCTTCGTGGCCGTGCGGCAGCAGCATCACCAATGACGGCGTCAAGCCCCACTTCGCCCGCGCCGAGGCAATGAATTCGTCAATCACGGTTTGCGCGCAACTGATGAAATCGCCGTACTGCGCTTCCCATACCACCAGGCGGTCCGGCGCCTGCACGTTGTAACCGTATTCGAAGGCCAGCGCAGCGTTTTCGCTCAGCGGGCTGTTGTGCACCTCAAAAGAAGCGCGAGCCCGGGTGAGCGACTGAAGCGGCACGTAGGTGTGTCCATCCTTGACGTCGTGGAAAACCGCGTGGCGCTGGCTGAACGTCCCGCGCTCCGCGTCCTGGCCGGTCAGGCGAATAGGGATGCCGTCCTCCAGAATCGTGGCCCAAGCCAACTCCTCGGCGGCCGACCAGTCAATGCTGCGCGAGTCCGGATCATCGAAAGTCTTCAGTCTCTTTTC
The DNA here is from genome assembly GCA_050745605.1 of Terriglobia bacterium. Taxonomy (GTDB): domain Bacteria; phylum Acidobacteriota; class Terriglobia; order UBA7540; family UBA7540; genus CALCEB01. The sequence continues at coordinate 5,486 of JBOGKI010000192.1, forward strand.
CCGGACTCTTTCGATCTTGCGATGCAGGGTAAACCCATCCGGCATCCTCAAGAGCTCGGAGTTGAGCTGCTGCAATCGCTCGAAAGGCACCCGGGTGCGCATGTGCCGCGCGGCGCCGGGAGGAGGCGGCGAAGGACGGGGCTCCACCAGTTGCCGCTCCGGCTCAAGAGAACTGAAAATTTCCTGCAAATGGGCTGAGTGCTTGCGGACCAATTCGTCAGCAAGTCCTTCCGGGATCACGCCCCGGTGGAGCAGCGTCCCGGCCCAAATTTGACGAACCGTTGGATGATCTTCGATCTTCTTGTACATCAGGGGCTGAGTAAAGGCCGGCTCGTCGCCTTCATTGTGGCCGTGACGGCGATAGCCGATCAGGTCAATCACAAAATCCTTTTTGAAGCGGGCGCGATAAGCAAAGGCCAGGCGGGCCGCCTCGATGGACGCCTCGGGATTGTCCGCATTCACATGCACAATCGGCACGCGAAAGCCGCGCGCCAGGTCACTGGCATAAAGGGTGCTGCGGCCCTCCTCGGGACTGGTGGTGAAACCAATCTGGTTGTTGGCGATGATGTGAAGCGTGCCGCCCGTCTCATAGCCGGCAAGTTGGAACATGTTGAGCGTCTCCGCCACCACGCCCTCTCCCATAAATGCCGCGTCACCATGGATCAGGATGGGCAGGGTGCGGGTGGGATCGAAGTGCGCCGGGCCGTGCTCACTGGTGCGCGTGCCGGCAGCTCTTGCCATTCCCTCAACCACCGGATTCACGGCTTCGAGATGGCTGGGATTGGGCGCCAGAGAAACCATCAGCTCGTGGGAGCCATGATTACGAATGGCGTGATGCGCCCCGGAGTGATACTTCACGTCTCCCGTCCAGCCCAGGTCTTCGCGGAATTTGCTTCCCTTCACGGGATCCTTGAACTCCGCCAGGATCTGCTCATAAGGCTTGTCCAGCACGTGCGCCAGGACGTTGAGGCGCGCGCGGTGCGCCATGCCGATCAGGATGTTGCTGAAACGCTCTTCCGAAGCCGCATGGATCACCTCATCGAGCATGGGGATCAACATGCCAATCCCCTGAATCGAAAAACGGGTTTTGCCCGGAAAGGTACGGTCCAGAAACTGCTCGAAGACGCCTTCCTGTGTGAGCCGGTCGAGCAGGGCTACGTCATCAATGGGCGACGCCGGAGGGCGAAAGGCGCCGGATTCCGCCGCCGACTTCAGCCATTCCCGCTCCTCGGGGTCGCGGAGATGGGCGTAGTCGTAACCCGTGGCCGTGCAGTAGACCCTGCGAAGAGACTGCATGACTTCCAGCGCATTGCGGGCTCCTTGGGCAATGGGACCGGTGATGATACCGGCAGGGAGGCGGCGAAGGTCGTCTTCCGTCACGCCCTGATTTTCCAGAACGAGTGACGGATCGCCGCGCGGCGGCGAGCCGAGCGGATCGAGATGGGCATCCAGATGGCCGAACTTGCGGATGGATTCCGCCAGGTTGACCGCTCCCACAATTTTCTCAACCGGCAGCGCGCCGCGCGCCCCAGCATAAGCGTCGTCACCGGCCGGGCCCGCCGCGCCGGGCAAAGTTCCGGAAGTCCCGCCCATTTTCTCGGGCGGTCCCCAACGCTCAAAGAGCGCACGGGCGCCGGCATCAACCGATGCCGGGTCGCGGCGGAATTTTTCATAGAGCTCCGCAACGTATCCGGCGTTAACTCCTTGAAACTCTCTCCACTCGTTCATGGGTCTATCCTACATGATGCGAAGCCGCGGATGAAGGTCTTAGACGGAAATTCTCGCCAGGTGGGTGGAAGAGCGGGCTTTTAGCCCAATGCTGTTCGATCAAGGGCAGGGGCGTCCCAAACGCCCGCCCCACCATCACATCTGGCGGGAAGCCGATGATTGGCAATTCGCCATCGGCATCATGTGATATTCTTAATAATTAAGGAGCCATCGAAGAAAAAAGATGAGCCAGACAAATCATACGGAAACCCAAGAGGCTGAGACCATTGAACGAAGGGAATGGCTGGAGTCCCTGGATTATGTGATGCACGAAGGGGGGCCGCCGAGGGTTGAAAAGCTACTGCAAAGCCTGAGAATTCACGCCCAGCGCGACGGCGTCAGGCTCCCCTACACCGCCAATACTCCCTACATCAACACCATCCCGGTGGACAAACAACCCGCGTTCCCCGGCAGCCAGGAAATCGAACGGCGGATTAAGAGCATTATCCGCTGGAACGCCATGGCCATGGTGGTGCGGGCCAATCACGCCGAGGAAGGCATCGGCGGGCACATTTCCACTTATGCTTCCGCTGCCGCGCTGTATGAAGTGGGCTTCAACCACTTCTTCCGCGCCCGTGGTAAGGACCGCGTCGGCGACATCGTATATTTTCAGGGTCATGCGTCGCCCGGCATGTATGCCCGAGCGTTTCTGGAAGGGCGCCTGGCGGCTCGCCAACTGGAGAATTTCCGCCGCGAGCTGAAAGAGGGGGGCGGACTTTCGTCCTATCCCCACCCTTGGCTCATGCCCGATTTC
>JBOGKI010000193.1:0-8004 GCA_050745605.1 Terriglobia bacterium
GAGTAAAGTTATCCGGTCCGTTTTGGCCAGAATCCGCGGTGGCCGCTGGGCAGCGTCCGATCCCCGATGGCGGATGCCGGAGGCGCGACCGACGGATTACATCACGCCTCCTGGGACGGCAAAAATCTGCCAATCCCTTGATTTCCCATAAGATGAGAGGTTGCAACTCGAAGCAAGTAATGTGCCGTCTGACCTACTAATCGTGCCATTCGACACATTTTGATTAACCCATGGGTTACGTCCGCGTAACATGGCGTTTGTTGGGCGGAGGATTTTACCCGGCCTGAGAGGACTGGAATCCCGGTTTTGGCTCAGGGACGAGAGCGAAGTCCGGGCAGGGTAACGACCCGAGACAACCGAGGGCGGTGCGGGAACGTCCAGGGCGCAAGAAGGCAGGAAGACAGCAACTTTTCGCACTTTTATCCGGTCGAAATATCTAGTAGGCGGACCGAACTGTTTCCGGTGAGCAGCGGGCCGCAACAATCCTAGAATTGAGGTGTAAATCCATGCCAAGAGTTAAAGGTCAGCGTCGCATGAAGTATGTCGATAGCGCCCTCTGCCACGTGGCGGGGACGGCTTTTAGCGCGATTCAGTTCTTTAACAAGTACAAGCCGAATCCGACTTTTACACCCAAATGGTCGGAGAAGCCGCTGTTGAAATCATGGCAGAAGACCAAGCCTCCCCTGGGCTGGCCGCGGGAGACGGATTCGTTGTGCCCGGGCTGCGTGAAAGAGGCGCGCGACCGCATCATGAACGGTGAGCAGGATTTGAGCACGCTGATGAACGAGAAGGTGGGTGAAATCAAGGCCAAGATCATTGAGCGGGATGGCCAAGTCTGGATGGTAAAGGATTGTCCGATTCACGGCCGTTACGAGGACATGATGGCGATCGACGTGAACTTCCTGTCATGGATCGAGCAGAACTTCCCGGGCCGTGACATCCGCGCCCACAACGACGAAGGCCTTCATAATCATGGTTCCAGCAGCATCAAGCACGGCCGTGGCTCCGTTCTGACGGTTGATCTGACGAACCGCTGCAACATGATGTGCGATCCCTGTTTCATGGACGCGAATCAGGTGGGCTTTGTCCACGAGTTGGCTTGGGAAGACATCACGGAAATTCTGGACAACGCCATTAAGATCAAACCGCGGCGGCAGATGTCCGTGCAATTCTCGGGTGGCGAGCCTACTATGTCACCTTACTTCCTGGACGCAGTGCGCTATGCCCGTAAGATCGGCTATAACAGCGTTCAGGCGGCCACCAACGGTATTGAGTTCGCCAAGAGCGAGGAGTTCAGCCGGCAAGCGTTCGAGGCCGGTTTGCGTTATGCCTATCTGCAGTTCGACGGGATCGGCAATGACGCCAACAGCCACCGCCAGGTGGGCAACCTATTTGACGTGAAGTTGAAGGCCATCAACAACATGCACGGCGCTGGCATTGAAATCATCCTGGTCACGACGCTGGTGAATGGCGTTAATAATGACCAGGTCGGCCCGATCATCAATTTTGCCCGCGAGAATCCCAAGAAAATCGCCTTCATCGCCTTTCAGCCGGTTTCCTTCACGGGCCGGGACGAGGACATCACGCCGGAGCGCCGCCTGAAGCAGCGTTATACGCTTTCCCATATGGCGGCCGATGTGAAAAGGCAGGTCGGCATCACCGAGCCAACGCGCGACTGGTTCCCGCTTTCACTGATGGGTGCTTTTTCGGACTTTGCGGATTTGGTGCATGGCCCTCACGAAGAATTTGGACAAGTAAGCTGCGGTTGCCACCCCAACTGCGGCGTAGGTACGGCGCTGATGGTCAACAAAGAAAACAAAGAATGGGCTCCGGTACCCCAATTCCTGAATATCCCGGGCCTAGTTCACGACGTTCAGCAGATCACTGATGCCGCCCGCAGCAAGGGTTTCTCTAACTTCATGATGGGGCTGGCGTTGCTCAAGAATTACAAGCCCTTCAAGTCTCCGCCCAGCCTGGCGTTGTGGGATATCCTCAAGAAGTTTGACAAGTCTTTTGCGCTGACCGGCAAGGCGGACCAGAAATACGGAGCCTCGGGTCCACACCGCACCATTGAGGATACGCTGAAGCGCCGGTCTGATCCCTGGAACTTCCTCTTCATTGCCGGCATGTGGTTCCAGGACCTGTTCAACTATGATTTCCGGCGGACCGAGATGTGCATCATTCCGTACGCCACGCAGCAGGGAGAAATTTCCTTCTGCGCCTACAATACGGGCATCGGTTGGCGCAAAATCATTGAAAACATGTACAAAAACGCTACGGTTGCCGAGTGGTATAAGACTCACGGCAAACACGAAATTTATGCGCGGGGAAAGAAAGTTCAGCTTGAAAATTACGAACATTCGCTGTATGTTAATGCTGAGGACGCGAACCGCGTTCGCGAGCGGTCCCACGACGATGTTCCGATGACCGCGGCGGAAGAGGACAAGCGCCGCCGCAAGGCCGCGTGGGAAGCGCAACAAGCCCGGCAGCTCTATGAGGAGTTGGTCCTCAAGAAGAAAGCTCCTGAGCTCGTTCAGATCGGTGGAGCCCAGAGCAACGGTGCTGCGGCCGGCGCGACGGCCGCGACAACACCCGAAGTTGAGAAAGTGAACGCTTAACCCGCTAACCAGAACCCTTTGGGCCAGTTTCTATTTCCCAGAAACCGGCCTTTTTGTTTTATCGTAGTCCGCCGCGATTGATTTTCTGAGGGTTGACTTCATTCTTGGCTCACCACGGATGGGCGCCGGGCTTTCTGATGACGCGCGGCCAACGTCTCACCTGCTATCTGCCGTCCGCCGTGATCCCGTAGCGGGCTACGTTCTCCCAACCTACGAATAACTTCGGAGAGTGCGATGGTGGTCGTCCGTCGGCAGGGCCATGAGCGGTACATGCGCCTGGCGTTGCGGCAAGCGGAGCGAGCACTAATTGAAGACGAAGTCCCGGTTGGCGCCGTGGTGGTGAGGGACGGTAAAGTGCTGGCTCGGGCGCATAACCGGCCCCTCCATTTGCACGATCCCACCGCCCATGCGGAAATCCTGGCGCTGCGCTCCGCCGCCCGCAAAACCGCCAACTACCGTCTTAACGGCTGTTGCCTCTATGTTACAATCGAGCCGTGCGCCATGTGTGCGGGCGCCATCATTCAAGCCCGTCTGGAGATGGTGGTGGTCGGAGCGAGGGATTTGAAGGCGGGCGCGTGCGGCTCGGCTCTGGAGGTTCTCAACCATCCGAAGCTGAATCATCGCGTGAAGCTGGTTGACGGTATCCTGGCTGACGAAACTATCAGTCTGCTGCGGAGGTTCTTTCTGGCGCGGCGCGAGAAGAAGACGTCATCAGGTTTTTCGGAGCGTTAGGAGCGGTGCGAGACTTGATTCAAGTCAACCTCCAAGTCTCCGCCGCGGTGGCGATCGAAATCCGATCAATCCGTTAGGCCGGAGAGGTACCGAAGTGGTCATAACGGGGGCGCCTCGAAAGCGTCTTGCCTGCCAAAAGCGGGCACGTGGGTTCGAATCCCACCCTCTCCGCCAATTTAGCATCCGATATTCCTCTTCAGGGTTCAATCCCGCGGAAGGTTACATTATTTACAACCCGAAGGACGGAGGGAGCATCGTACCGTCTCGCATATTCCTGGCTCGGCCGATTCTCGGGCGGGGGCTTCGCCTCGGAACTCAAAAATCCGTTTGTGGCAACGGCCGAGAAATATATCAGGTATAATCTGAATATCTTGAATCGACATCCTTGGCCCGCCAAACACCGGATTCGACGTACTCCCCTTGTCTTTCTGGCTGCCCTCGCCCAGTTGCACCTCTTCTTCGTCGTGCAACTGCACCATCATAAGTCCGACCGGATTCTTTGGACGCCCGCACTGCAAACAACCGCGCAGATCACGCCATGGCATTACTCGGCGCCGGATCCGGTTTGTCCCGCTTGCCAGATCTCACACCGGTCGGCTGTGTACCCTGCTGTTGTTTCAGCCGTTCCCTTCAAGGAAGGGACAACAGGAAGCCTTCCGCTCTCGAGTAAGGTCGCCGTTCCTTACACGTCCGCCATACCTTTCTCCAGCCGGGCTCCTCCGCTTTCCTAGGTCTTCCCCTCGACACATCGCGCCGCATTGGGGCGTATAAATCCTTTACCTAGGAGAGCTTATGAATCCAGCTATTCGCAGGCGTTTTCCTATTTATATTAACAGCGCTTCTCTGGTTTTTTATCTGGCTTGGGTCGCATTCTGCATCCTGACGGCTGCGACCACGCTCTTCGTGACCAAAGTTCCGGGTTTCGCCCAGAGCTTGTCAGGAACCATTCAAGGCACCGTCGTCGACCCTTCCGGAGGTGCCATCAAGGGCGCAACGGCGACCATCCATGATCCTGTCAGCGGATATGACCACTCGGTCGAGACCGACGCCACTGGTCAATTCGGCTTTACCAATATTCCGTTCAACCCGTACCACCTCACGGTCACGGCGGCCGGATTCACTCAATATGTACAGGATGTCGAGGTGCGCTCAACTGTGCCGGTGGAGTTGAAAGTGGGCCTAAAGATTAGCACTGCGGCCACCACGGTGACCGTCACCGGCGAGGCTAGAGATCTCGTCGAGCAAACACCCACCAACCACACCGATGTCGATCGCAATTTGTTCAACAAACTACCTCTGGAAAGCGCGTCGTCGTCCGTCAGTTCACTGATTACGCTGAGCACTCCAGGAGTCGCGGCGGATTCCAACGGCCTCTTCCACGGCATGGGCGACCACGCAGAAAACTCTTTTTCAGTCGATGGCCAGCCGATCACGGACCAGCAAAGCAAGGTTTTTTCGAATCAGATTCCCCTAGACTCGATCCAGTCGATTGAGGTGATCCCGGGCGCGCCGCCCGCCGAATACGGCGACAAGACGAGCGTGTTGATTAACGTCACAACGCGCTCCGGCCAGGGCATGACCACGCCGCACGGCGACGTGACGGCAGGTTACGGCACGTTCGGCTCGCCCACGGGCGGTTTCCGGGTTGGCTATGGAGGCCCGAAGTGGGGCAACTTTATCTCTCTCGATGGCTTGAACACCTCGCGATTTCTCGATCCGCCCGAGCTCACCGTGATGCACGACGATGGCAACGAAGAAAACGTCTTCGACCGTGTGGACTATCAAACCTCAACTGCGAACACCTACCACCTCAATCTGGAGTACACGCGTTCCTGGTTTCAAAATCCCAATTCGTACGACCAGCAGCTTCATGTAGGTCTCACCAACCCCTTGACCGGCAATCCTCTGGGCCCGACGGACCAGCGCTCGCAAATCAAGACCATCAACGTTGCACCGTCTTGGACGCGCCTGATCAATTCGAACACCGTGTTCACGCTCGGCGCCTGGGTCCGGCAAGACCAATATAACTACTATCCGAGCGGAAACCCTTTTGCGGATTTAGCTCCGGACCTCCAGTCCGAAACCATCGGCCAGAGCCGGAAGCTCACCAACGTAGGCGGCCGGTCCAGTGTGACCTACGTGAAGGGCATACACAACCTGAAGGTCGGAGTCAATTACATGCAGACCTTCCTCACGGAAGGTGACAGCATCGGCATTGTCGATCCAACGCTGAACTCGGTATGTTTCAATGCCGACGGAAGCGTCAACACGAACCCCTCGGTAACCAGCCAAGCGCAATGTGGAGGCGCGCTCGACCCAGGGGGCGCAGCCAATCCGGGCTTTAATAGCGTCCTCGAGCCCTTCGACCTGACGCGCGGAGGAAGTTCTTTTCCCTTTCGCGGGCACACGGATGTGAAGGAGCTCGCGCTCTACGGCCAGGATGATATCACCAAGGGGAATTGGTCTTTCAACCTGGGACTTCGCGGCGATCTGTATAACGGCATATCCATTGCCCGCCAAATGGAGCCTCGCATCGGTGTGGCGTACGACATTAAGCCGACCACCACGGTTCTTCGCATTTCCTACGCGCGCAGCCTGGAAACCCCCTTCAATGAGAATCTAGTCATTGCCAGCACGGGCTGCGGATACCCCTTCCTCGCCGCCCTCATCCCGCCGTCCGGCGTCTCCTGTAACCTGGGAGCGATTCAACCGGGCTGGCGCAATGAATTCCACGCCGGCCTGGAACAAGCCTTCGGCAAGTACCTTGTTGTGGACGGCGAATATGTTTGGAAGTATACCCACAACTCCTACGATTTCGGTGTCGTGGGCGCTTCGCCCATCTACTTCCCGATCGAATGGGCCCGCTCGAAGATCCCCGGCTGGGATCTCCGCGCTACCGTGCCCACTTTGCACGGCTTCTCGGCGTTCGTCGTGATGTCCAGCGTGGCGGCGCGCTTCTTCCTGCCGCAGGTCGCCGGGGTGCCCATCGTCCCGGCTTCAACCGGCGTCTTCCGCATTGACCACGACGAGTTCTTGAACGAGACAACGCATCTCGAATACCAGCCGTGGAAGCGCGGGCCGTGGTTCGCGTTTAACTGGCGATATGACAGCGGGCTTGTGGCCGGTTCGACGCCGTGTTACAACCCGAACTCTGGAACCTGCGCGGGTACATCGACGACACTGAATGGCCAGCCGGCCGTGCTTTTGCTGGACACCGCCACAGGTTTGCCCCTGGATGGCGACCTGCAGTCCCAGGCCGGATTCACGTGCAACGGCGTAGCCGCAACCCTGACTCGACCTCTGCCTACCGCGTGCCCTGCGTCAGAGTTTGGGTCTACGCTCATAAACGTGCCGGCGCCCGGGACCGAAAATGACGACCACAACCCGCAGCGAATCGCCCCGCGCAGCTTGTTTGATCTCGCGGTCGGCGACGATAACCTGTTTCACGGCGACCGATACAAGTGGAGTCTGCGCTTCGACGTGATCAACCTGACCAACAAAGTCGCTCTCTATAACTGGCTGTCGACGTTCAGCGGAACCCATTACGTGACGCCGCGAACTGTGACGGCTACGCTCGGCTTCCACTTCTAGCCGGACCATGATCTGAGGAAGGTGGCTGTTCTTCAAGCCGCCCTTCGCTCAAATGGCTGCCGCTCCATGAGGACTGATGGGTGAGAGTACGGTGACTCCGAGTCCCATTCAGAAGACTAATGCGAATGCGATGAGTCTTGTTACGTCGCGTTGCACCGGCGCTCTGTGAGCGCCGTCGAGACCGGCCGTCATAAACCGCCGCTACAGCAGCCGCAACATGTGAGCGAGCTTTGAACGGAGCCTTTCCTGGACCTTCGAAGGTCTTGACGCGCGTAGAATCCGACCTCTTAGACCTGCAGCACGTCGCCCTCGCGGGCCACCAGTTTATACAGGGCAGGACCGAGGTAGACGCCAAGAAAGAGGCGCGAAATCAGGCCGGCGACGATCACAATGGCGAACGGCCGCTGCGTGTCCGAGCCGATGTTGTGCGAAAGCGCGGCGGGCAGCAGGCCAAGGCACGCGACCAACGCGGTCATGGCAATGGGCCGCAGGCGGATGAGGGAGGCTTCGAGCGTCGCCGCATGAATATCCATGCCATCCAACCTAAGTTTGTTGATGTAGCTATAGAGGATCACGAAAGTCTCAACCGCAACTCCCAGAAGCGCAAGCAAGCCCAGGGCGGAAGAAACGCTGAAAGGCGTGTGCGTCAGCTTGAGAGCAATCAACGCTCCAACCGGCTCGGTCATCACCGAAGCCAGCGCGGTGATGACGGGGAACTTGACGTTGCCATAGAGCGCAAAAAGGATGAGGAAAATCAGGAAGATGGTGAGTGGCCCAATGACCTTGATCTGATTCCTGGCGGCGATGTATTCGCTATACTCGCCTCCCCAGGCCATGTGGTAGCCAGGCGGCAAATGGACCGCCGCGTTCACCGCCTTCTGGCCAGCCTCCACCGCGCCCGCGAGATCGCGGCCTTCAATGGCGTACTGCACACCAATGTACCTGGAATTATTCTCACGATAAATGAAGGACGCTCCGTTCCCGATGTGAATATCCGCGAGCTGGCTTAATGGAATCTGCTGTCCGGCGGCGTTACCGACCAGCAGGTTCCCAATCTCTGTGC